>JAFUBJ010000515.1 GCA_017460265.1 Atopobiaceae bacterium
CTGCTCGACGGCAGCGTGAACGAAGACGAGGTACACGACCTCATAGACCAGGCATACCGATACATGGGATAGCCCTCAGCAGACCGCGGGCATCTGCCTACGCGATGCCCATCTTCTCGTCGATGGCGGCCAGCACCGTGTCGGTCCACGTACTGCCAAAGAGCCACTCCTCGTGCGGCATGTCAAAGCGCATGAGGTCGGGATCGCGGAAGTGCTGCAGATAGCGCTTCTCGTACTTGCCCTTCGGGTCCATGCGCAGGGCATGGATTACGTGGATGGTGGTGCCATCCTGATGGATGTCGTCCTCAAGCGGCGTCACGTAGTCGGAATAGAACTCGCGCGAGATGGTCTTGGGATGCATGTTGGCAAAGCTGTTTGAGAAGCCTTCCAGGAAGGTCCGCATCTCGTCGTTGTCCTCGTCGGCATAGAGGCTCTTCACCAGACGGTCCACGAGCTTCTCGCGCTTCTTTTCGCTCTTGGCCGCGCCCGAGAGCATGGGTCCCACGATCGCGGTCACGAGCCCCGCCACGATGGGGCTCCCCTGGTCGAGGTCGGAGCTGCCCACAAAGGCATGGTCCACATGCACGCGCCCGTGCTGCACCAGCAACGCCGAGAAGCTGCCGCCCAGCGAGCTGCCGTAGGCGCCGTCCACGCGTCCGCCGTGGTGCTCAATCAGGTAGTCCTCGATCTTGGCGCACACCTCGGGCACGCTCGTGAAGCAGATGGACGGGTCCCCCTCAAAGCCGTCGTAGTTCACGCAGATGAGGTGATAGCGCTCGGCCAGCGCATCAATCACCCGCGCAAAGTTGACCTGCCACGTGCACGCCGTGCCCGGCAGGAGGACCATGGTCTTCCCTTCCTCGAGCCCCATCTCGGTAAACTGCATGGCTCCTCCTTGTCGCCGTGCGAAACGTCACGCATATGGCATCGAATACCTAAAGTTAACTTAATCTAAGTCTAGCAATGATACCGGTGGGGCGATACCCTTTCGGTGCGCATCGAAAGGCAAGGCTTGCCTTGCAACGGCCTAGAATAGTCTTGGAGCAAACAACGACCAGTCAGGACAAAAGACATGGACGCAAGCGCATGCCGCAGGTGGTACGAGGGAGATCCCATCCTCGAGGCATACCACGACCACGAGTGGTGCCGAGAAAACCACGACGACCAGTTCCAGTTCGAGATGCTCTGCCTCGAGGGAGCGAGCGTGGGCCTCTCCTGGAAGACCATCATGCACAAGCGCGAGGCCTACCGCGCGGCATTTCATGGCTTTGACATCGAGGCATGCACTGCCATGGCCGATGAGGAGCTCGAGGCGCTCATGGGCAATCCGGACATCATCCGAAACCGAAGCAAGGTCTTCAGCGTGCGCAAGAATGCCCAGGTGGTCAGAGCCATCCAGAAGGAATTCGGCAGCTTTGACGCCTACCTCTGGAGCTTCACCGACGGAATGCAGATAGATGGCCATTGGGAAACCACGGCCATGATGCCTACCGAATCCGACGTATCGCGCGCGATGAGCGCCGACCTCAAGCGGCGCGGCATGGCCTTCGTGGGCCCCGTCATAACCTACTCGTTTTTGCAGGCCATCGGCATCGTGAACGACCACCTGATCGACTGCCCGTATCGGTAGCTGCCCCTCATCTTCTTCTGCCTCGAAAAAGAGCGGCCCCTTCCAGACCTGATGTCCGAAAGGAGTCGCCCGCGTCATGCCATCAAGGATAATCACGCCTTCCTGACGGGATGTCTCACCACGGTCTTCATCTTTGCGGGATCTGCCTTGCGCGGGTCGGAGAGGTAGATCTCGTGGTGACGGCGCACGTCCGAGAAGTCCGGCACATAGCCCTGGGCCTCTGCGAACGCATGCATCGCCTCGACCGTCGCGGGCTCGTCGTCATAGGGGCCCACGTGCATGCACTGCACGCACAGGCCCTCGTCCACCTCGATG
Source organism: Atopobiaceae bacterium (assembly GCA_017460265.1). Taxonomy (GTDB): domain Bacteria; phylum Actinomycetota; class Coriobacteriia; order Coriobacteriales; family Atopobiaceae; genus UBA1367. Next base: position 1,946 of record JAFUBJ010000515.1, read on the forward strand.
AGCTGCACAGGCGAGAAGTCAAGCTTCTTCTTTGCCGTTGCCGCCTCGAGCGCCCAAGCATAGTCTGCCTCGCTCACAAACTCCGGCACGCGAATGACCGAAACCCAGTGGAAGCCCGCCTTGTTGGCATAGTCCACGCCCTTGACGTCAGGCTGCCACCAGAAGCCCTCAAGCGGAGGCACCACATACTGATAGAAGCCTTCGATGGCGTGGTCAGTCTTGTAGCTCATCTTGAGGGTGTAGGCCATGCCATAGAGCAGCTCGAGGGCACGCTGGTAGGCACCGCCCGCCTCGTTGGGGTCTCCCTCCCCTTCCACGGCCAGAAAGCGCATGGCGGGCACCTCGATGATCGAGGGCTTGGTCTTGGGCTGGTACAGGTCGCGATACTCTTTCTTGAAGTCGAACGCCACGACGCCCTCCTTTGAATGCGTACACTTGTTTGCATACAGCATAGCATCACGAACGTAGGTTGTCACGCAAAACAGAGGACGTCTTCCCTCACGTTGAGGATTGGGCCAACCCCTCGCACCGAGCCGCACGGCCTGCGGCGTGCCGTCCCTCAACGACTGGGATTTGGCAGCTTATGACAAAACACCAGTCTGGGAAGCAAAGCAATGCTTAATCGCCCAGGCAAAGTGCTCGCAAAAGCGCTCCCGTGCCTGCAAACTCTCGGGCAGCCGGGGATCGAGCATGTCAAACGCATGGTAAAGTCCCTCGTACACGTCCACGTCTGCCTGCACGCCCGCCTCGCGAAGTGCCTGCACGTACGCAAGCGTCTCTGCATAGAAGGGCTCGCCCGTGCTCACAAAGGTATACGCAGGAGGAAGGCCCGTAAGGTCAGTCGCACGCGCAGGTGCCGCATAGGACTCCACATCAGATGCACGTGCCTTTCCGCGCAGATAGAGCTTCCATGCAAGGTGGTTGCGCCTCGTGTTCCAAACCTTGTTGCGGTTGTCGCGCGAGGTCTTGGTGTCCAGGTTGTCGATCATGGGATAGAGCGGCATCTGGTAGGCAACGCGCACCTCTCCCCTGTCGCGCGCAAGAAGGCAGACGGCGGCACAAAGACCCCCGCCAGCGCTCTCGCCACCCACCATGAGCTGGGACGCGTTTACTCCAAGTCGTCCAGCCTTATCGCGCAGCCACAGAAGCGATGCGTAGCAATCCTCGAGCGCGGCAGGGTATGGCGCGCGCCACGACAACCTATACCCCGGGCTCACAACCACCGCCCCAAAGTGCGTGACGAGGTCCACTGCGCGCGACATGAAGACCATCTCCTTCATGCCCGTAAGGTAGCCACCGCCATGAATCCAGAGCACGCCGGGAGCATCTGCGCGCGGGCTCTTGGGCATAAGCACAAGCGCCGGCACCGAACGACTGCCAGCGGGTATGTGCACCTTGTCTACCTGTAGGTCAAGCCCCTTGGCACTGAGCCGTATTTCCATCGCGCCACCCATCTACCATCAAACGATCCACGAGGCGGATCGCTCGCACCGGTTGGCCACCGTCTGCATTCTATTATGCCTAGAGTCTGGCTTGGGCACGTGCTGGCGGGCACCGCCCACCTCTTTGGAGACCAGAGCGCGGGATGGTCGAGGAGACGGGCATCAATAAACGCTGACGGAATGGAAAAGCGCGTCTCGTCAGTGAGTCAGAGGGCGAATCATCGCTGACGGAACGAGAAATCACGAACCGTCAGTGCCGCAACGCTGACGGAACACCTCTCAACCATGTGAGGCGCAGAGGCCATGAAGTCAACAGGATCCACACCGCCCAATGAGACGGATCATTCCCAGAGCGCGTATCATTATCTGAAAAAACCGCAATGCGGCAACAAAACGAGAAAGAACCGCACCATGGCAGAGCACGAGAACACCGAACTTCCCGAGGAGCTCATGGAAAAGATCGCGGGAGGCACGATTCCCACCGAGATGGAGAGGGACATCCTGTACTACGTGGGGAACCTAATGAAGGCCGGATTCGGCGAGGAGGACTGCATCAGGGGCCTGGTCTACGACATGGGCCTGGAATACGAAGACGCGGTGCGCGTCGCCAACTTTGCCTACAACTAGGCATTTGCCTACGCCAACATAAGAAAACCGAGAAGGTGCCCTCGCGAGCGGGGGCACTTATTTTGCCGTCTTGTCTACCACAGGTGCGGGATGACCCGCCACCGAACACGCTGCAGGTAGTCGGCATAGCCAGGGAGCTCTTCCGCAAGCACGCGCTCCTCCCCCTCCATGCGTTTCTGGATGATGGGCAGGTAGCACAGCAAGATGGCCGTCGCAAAGGGCGAGCCCAGAATGACCGGCATGGCAAGGAACATGAGCAGCGTCGCCGCGTACATGGGGTGACGCACGATGCCATAGAGCCCCGTGTCCACCACATGCTGCCCCTCCTGTACCTCCACCGTGCGCGAGAGGTAGGCGTTCTCGCGCAGGACCTCGCCAAAGAGCGCGTATCCCGCAAGAAACGCTACTGCCGCGCCAACCGAGACCGCCCACGGGAAGCTGGCCCACCCAAAGCGATGCCCTAGCCCCGCAATCACGAAGGCAGCCACGAACATGAGACCCGACGCCGCGATGACCGTGCGTTGGTCTCCCTGTTCCTCGCGGGCGTTCAGACGACTCCGCAACAGGTCGGGCGTGCGGTATAGCATCACAAAACCAGCGGCAATCATGGGCACGAACAGCACGCCCATGAGCAGCCACGCATTACGCCATGCCAACGTGCCTGCCGGCACAAACGTGAGCAGCGCCACCGCCACGATGCCCGACACAAGCTTTGCGAGCGCCTGCTGCATGAGATCTTTGTCCATCGCGCTTCCCTTCGGCCTTGACGCTCCCCATTTGGCGGGTAAAGACCTGTATTCTCGCCATTTTGCCACGGTCACTTTTCGCTATTCTAGAGGTACTATTACGTACGTTACCTCGCGAAAGGAAAGCCATGCCAAACGTCTCGCGCCGCGCCTTCTTCGAGCTTGCGACCGGAATGATCGTGTCGCTGCCAACCCTCGCGGGCGGCCTTGTCCTCGCTCCCACCCCGGCTTACGCTGAAGACAGCACCGACGAAGACGAGCAGGCCGGCAAGAAGTCGGAATACGTGATCATAGATGTCGTGGAGCCATGGGAAGTCGGCGTCATGGTGGTCGACATCACCAAGGGCGTCGAGACCGACGGCGGCTTGATGAGCTATCCTCCGGTGCCCGGTGCCAAGGTCACAGTCACCTCTCGCTTCAACAATAAGGTGGTCTCAGGCACCACGGGCGACACGGGCGTCGTGAACCTGGACATCCGCAGCCTCTCGGTCATCGAGGAGGGCCAGAACGTCAACGAACTCGACGACTACCACTTCAACGGCAGCGTGACCGTGGCAAAGGACGGCTGGCGCGACTTCAAGACGGCACTCATCGTGGTGCAAGGCGGCTCTGGCCTGCAGGTGCCGATCCATCCGCTTGACGAAGACCCAGACATGCCGTATCCCTACCTGGGCTCCTTTGACGAATGGGATGCCCTCTACCTCGCAAACGACTTCTTGTGCACGCCATCTAACACCGACACGCACACGATCGCCACGACCTTCTACAACCTGCCCCTGCAAAGGGACATCACCTTCGAGCTCATAGCGTCAAAAGACGGGAAGGAGCGTGTCGTCTCCAAGAAGGGCCTCTCCGCGAGCGAGCTGACCACCACAAATGTGTGTGTCGCCTCCGTCTCGTTCTCTGGCCAATTCCTCAAGGCAGATGGCCCGTCGTGCCTGGCTGCAGGGACGAAGCTCAGCTTTAGGGTGCATCAGGGCGATACGACATGGACCTACCCCCTTTCCGTCACCTTCTCTGACGGCATCGTGGACGAGCCGGCGGGAAAGCAGGGACAAGAGCTCTGCCCCATCAACTCGCTCAAGGGCGGAGCAACGAGCGTGGGTGCCTCTTGGCCAAGCGGCGTCCCTCTCGTCGGTAACGGAGACCTCAAGTTCTGGGCGCCCTCGCTGCCCATCGATATCTACGTCAACCCCTTTGGCCTCGTACAACTCACGCTCAAGTCACCAAGCTGGGGCTACCGTGGCGACACCGACTTCCCCCAAGATGCCAAATGGGGTTCGTTCCCTCGTAAGAGCGTGGAGGACCAGTGGGCCAGGAAAAAGAAGGTCGCACAGAACATGTCCGACAAGACGTCGGCACTGGTCTCTAAGCCTGGAGCAATCCAGGAGATAGACTTCTTCAAGTCAATCACCATGACCGTCAATTTCCAGCTGCTCGCGCTTGCCCAGTGGGACCCGAGCAAAGGTCTCTTCCAAGGTGAGGTGGCAGGCCAGATATTCGCAGCCCTCAACTTCACCATCTCCGAGAACTTCTTTGCCGGCCCCATCCCCGTGCTCATCACGTTCTCCTTGGACTCGAGCCTCATCGTCGGGCTGGCAGCAGCGGCCTATTCCACAAAGAAGGACAAGGACGAAGACCTGGTCGAGGCCATCTTTGACCTCAGCCGCTGGCAGTGGGACTACCAAAGCACCGGCTTCAACATCACGTTCAACCTCACGCCGTCCCTCTCGGTGGGAGTGGGCATTCGCGGCTTGGCCTCAATCTCGGTCAAGGGAGCCATCACCCTCACGCTCTACTTTTGCGTGCCCATGGGGACCCAGCCGGAGGGCTTGCCAGAAGCGCACTTCACAGCTGGCTGGTCAGCGCGGATCTCGCTCGTGCTCGAGCTCTTCCTCTTCACCCAATCGTTCTCGCTCTTCAATAAGTCGTTCTCCAACTTCTACGACAACTGGAAGGGAGAGAGCCTCTACACCCAGGAAGAGTCCGTGTACCAGAGCCTCCTTGAGAACTATTCGATTAACGACCTGCTAAGCGACTTGGCTCCCATCACCGACGCGATGCTCTCCCAGACGAGCGAGGCGTCCATCGCAGCTCCGCTCTTCACCCAGGCTGAAGGAGAGGCAGACTACGTCAACTGGGACGAGCTTGCCCGAGAGAAGGTCGTGGAGCTCGACGACGGCACGACCATGACCTTCACCGTGTACGACCTCAACGCTCCGCGGCAGGAAGACGCCCCCGAGGAGATCGAGACGCAGGAGGACGATCAGAACCGCAAGGGCACCGCAGCAGACGATGCCGACGAACAGACATTTGTTTCTGAGGATGGTACTGCCGACGACGCCTTGGCGGACGAGGCCGAACGTGCCGAGGACAGTCTGACCGCAGCTGCCGAGGGTTACGATACTACGCTGGGCGTCTTAGCAACCGGTGACGCAGACGACTCCCCCGAAGAGGGCGCCCTCTTCGTTCTGGAAGAGACGGAAGACGCCGTGGACCCGCAGATCCTGGAAGCGACCACGGACATCGACGCTGCAGAGGAGCAGGCGCTCGAGGAAGCTGCCTCGCAAGACCAGGAAGCACCCACGGATCCGCAGGCAGAGGAAGCCACCATGGAACCGCAGGCAGAGCGTGCCGACGGGCTGGATGAGAAGCTGGAGGAGGAGCCGCAAGCACAGACCGACGCGCTTCCCGCAGTCACCTGGCTCCAGGCCGCCGCAAGCAGCTACCTTCCCGATCCGGGAATCGCTGCCCTTGGTGCGCAGGGCGGCGTGCGTCCCTCCTCCGACGAGCGCCTGTTTGGCTCGGACGACCAGCACGTGCTCTCTGCCGCACATACGAAGGTGCTCGACATTGGCGCACCCATCGGCAAGACGAAAGAGCACGGCGTCTGGTGCTTCCGCATCGCATCGGTCACGATCGGTGGCCAGGCTCGCACGCGCATCATCGCAAACTGCATCGACGGCGACCCAAAGGGCAGCTCAAAGATCATCGAGTTCGACACCAAGCTTGAGGGAATGTCCCACGGTGACCTGTACGACTACGACTTCGACCTCATGGTGAGGAAAGAAATCTACGGAAACAACCAGGAGAGAAGCTCCATCAACTTCGTCATCCTTTCGGGCAAGCGAGACAACGGCGGCAACATGGGGCTCGCTGCCGCGTCGACCGACCTTGTCATCACCTACCTATGGCTGTCTTCCGCCGACTTCGTTGGCACTGCCGATGTTTTGATTGCAAGCGGAGAAGGTCGTTTCTCGATGAGGGCAAGCGAGCTGACCAACGTGGAGCCGGACAAGCTCCACAGCATCTCAAACCTCAAGATCGGCAGCAGCCCAAGCGACCTCTCACAGTTTGACGTCGCAGTCATACTGTTCCTTGACCGGTATGCGGACACAGCGGAGGGAGTGCTTGACGGCACGGCACACGTATGCGTGGGCGCGCTTAACATCATACGCATGGAGTCCGAGGGACAGACATACCTCTACACGCTCGAAAAGTATCCGGCGGACTGGTGGGCCAAGAACATCGGCGACATAGATTCCACGGTGTACGAGGCGGACTTCTGTCCAGGGACGTATGTGGCAAACCCGCTCTTTGGCACTCCTTGGTACCTCATGCTGCGCGGTGCGAACAAGGCCCACTACATTCGCACCGTCCTCTCAAACTACAGCCCTGACGGCATCTACCGTCTGAACAGGCCAATACCCCTTGGGGACTTTGACCCCAGCGTTCGCCTGGTGTGGAGCCCGGGCGTGGACGGGTTCCTCTCTTCCTACCCCAACGACCCTGCCCAGCTCGACCTTCCCGCAGACGAAAGGGACTACTCCCAGTGGACGCTGCACAAGCTTACCTGGACCCCCGAGACCTCGCCCAGCCTGCAGGTGGAGCCCATAGGTCCCTCGGGCTTTAACGTGGTGAACTTTGCCGTGCTCGGAGACTTCATCTTCTGGCCCCAGTCGCGCGATGCCGACGAGGACCGCGTGTGGGGAAGCGACGGCACCGAGGACGTGCGGGAGCGTGCGGCCCTTTACCAGATCATGGCCTGCCGCATACGTGCCGGACACTTCTCCGATCCGTTCGTGGTGGCCGACCTGCCCACCGACACCGACATGCTTGCTGAGATAAGCGTCAACACCACCACGATCATGGAGGCGCTGCGCACCGTGCCTGTCGACACGGGCGAGAGGGGTTCCAACGGCCTGCCCCTCTACCACGCAGCGGATATTTGGTACACCGCCGTCCCAGCCGTGCGCTGCGTGACGGCAACTGCCTGCGAGGCGCCCACCCCCTTCGTGGAGCCAGGCGGTAAGATTGGTTTTCATGTGGCGGTGAGAAACGACGGCAATACGTTCATTTCGGGATGCACGCTCGAGCTGTGCGCATACAACGAAGAATCCGGAAACTTTGAGCGTGTTCCCGGTGCTTCGGCGCAGCTGACCTTTGGCAAGGACAACATCCAGGAGTCCACATACAACATCAGCGATGGCGAAGGTGGCCTTACAGGCCTCGAGCCCGACTACGCGCTTGCGCCGGGGAAGACGAGCGTCTACGCCGTGACGGTAAGCGTGCCGAAGGACTGGACATCGGGCGACAAAAAGGTGCTCTTCGTGGCCAGCGACGGCAAGGTGGCAAGCGACTATGCCCTCTCCTCGCAGGCAGAAGGCGAAGATTTGGACGCGAACGCCGTGGAGTTCCATCTGGAGCCTGGCGAGCATCGCGTGGTTCAGGTTCGCACCCAGGCAGAGCAGGACGTCGACCAGCGGCACATGGACATCATCACGGTAAACCAGGACGTAGCAGGAGGCGTGCACTTCCAGCGGGTGCCCGTGACCAAATCGACGTCTGGCAACGACGAGTCCAAGAGAAGATCCAAGCTTCCCCAGACGGGAGACTCATCACTGGCATCAGGCGGGATGGGTCTTGCCGGGGCAGGCATGGCGGCATTGGGCGCTGCAGTTGCCGCCTATGAGCGCCGCCGGGCAGAGAACGAGTCGCAGGACTAGAGCCCGCTCGGAACCAGGTGCCTGCGAGCGCAGGCACCCCTCCCTGGGGTCCTGCGGAACGCCACTGCACGTTAAGTCGGGGCTTGTAGCCGTCCGTGACGGCCCTTGGTCAAAAAATGTCAGCCGATGCATCTAGTTGCAAAGTTGATATAGTGGCCGCAACGCTCCTACCTGCGGATTTTCCAAAGGTGTTGTGCCGGAGAGGGTCACCTCGTCGCTGGACTGGCAGAACGGGCGCCCCTCTCCAGCGCAGCGAAACGGAAAAGACCAGCTAGACGGGTTGGCAAGCATTCAACAATAAATTAACTTGTTGCATCGGCTGGCATTTTTTGACCAGGAGGCTCCACAGGCCGCCCTTCTGGCTGATTTAGCGTGCATCATCCTCACACCCGATACCGCAAGACGCTTTCAGCACCGAACAGGGGCGACCAGGACGGAGGCTTCTGTCCAAAAGTTGGACAGAAGCCTCC
>JAFUBJ010000516.1 GCA_017460265.1 Atopobiaceae bacterium
ACTGGCACATTGTGACAGAAGTCCCAGGTGCTGCACTTATCCTTACGGCGGTGCTTGCCCTTCCGCTTGTCATTACCGCAGTGAACCTCCTTTCGTTGAAGGAAGGGATGGTGACCCCTGCGTGTCGGCGACTCAACTGGGTGCTCACCGTGCTTGCCGGGGGATTTGACAGCTTTGCATACGCGGCGGTCTGCGATATGACGACGCTTCCATGGGACGCCCAGCTCTTTAACAGCCAGCTTCACCAGCCCATCTGGGGCGATGCTCTGCCCACGGTGGCCACGCTGATCGCGGTGGGGGTCGTGGGCTTTGTCGTGCTGGCGTGCTTCAAACTGGACAGGCTTTCGCCGCTGGTGATTGTGACATGCATCGCCGCGATGTATGTTTCCGCCGCGACCCTTCTGGTGTTTTCCGTCCAGGTCATGGGCCAGGCGCCCATGCTTGCTCTTCCGCCGTTCAACCTTGTGGTGATGGCGGCCACGCTTGTGCGCGAGAAGGTGCGCGAATGGAACGAGAACCCCGAGCACCAGATAGACCGCTACGGCGGAGAGGGCCTGATGGGCCGCCTGAACGCACGGCTGGCTGACTCCGCGAGCTGGCCGCTTTGGGCCCTGGTGTTTTCGCTTCCACTGCTGGGCGTTGTGCTTGCGGTCCTGGTGCTCTTTGGACAGCGGCCGGACTACGTCGTGCGCGCGTGGACCGAGACGGCAGACTGGACGCTCTCGACCAAGGAGGCTCCGGTCAACCTTGTCCAAGACGAGCACTATCTGTGCACCGTTGCCGCAAGCGGCGACCCTGACCTGGTCAAGCCACTGAGGTATGGCGAGCGCCACGGCCACAGGATCGTGGTCAACCGGCAGCTGCTCGTGGCCAACGCCTTCGAGAACGTGCTTGAAGAGAAGACGCCGCGCTTCCACCGGGTTGTCCGCGGCCTCTACGACACGTACGGCTTCCCCGTGGCGGACCTCATCCGTCACAGCCGCCTTGCCTGCGACGTGACGTACCTGGTCATGAAGCCGCTGGAATGGCTCTTTCTGCTGGTGCTGTATCTGGTCGATGTCAACCCAGAGAACCGCATCGCCGTGCAGTACCTCCCGCCGCGCCCCTAACCGCACGAAGGGGTCCCACCCTTTTGTGCTGTACAACACAAAAGGGTGGGACCCCTTCGTGCGGTATTGTATCGGCCGTTTGTCTCGCGCACGTTACGCGACGCCCATTTCAGGCCACAGCTGTGCTAGAGTATCCCCATCGCATTCGAAGGACAAGGAACCATCATGGAGCCTGCGAACCTGGAAAACCGCAAAGACGTCGCCAACCGCATCCGCTCTCTGCGTGAGGACAACGACCTCACCATTGAGGACATGGCTGCCGCGACGGGCCGCTCGCCCCAGGAGTACGCCGCGCGCGAGAGCGGCGACATGGACCTGACCTTTACCTTCGTCTACAAGTGCGCCAAGAAGTTTGGCGTCGACGTGGTCGAGCTGCTCACGGGCGAGAGCCCGCGCCTCAAGCACTACGAGATCGTCCGTCAGGGCGAAGGCCTGCCGCTTGAGCGCCACACCGACTTCCACTACCTGCACAAGGCGCCGCACTTCAAGAACCGCCTGGGCGAGACGTTCCTGGTGGACGTTCCCTATCAGCCCCAGAGCCAAAACGAGCCCATCCACCTCTCCTACCACGAGGGCCAGGAGATGGACTTTGTCCTCAAGGGTCGCCTGCGCTTCCGCTTCGAAGACCACTTTGAAGAGGTCAGCGCCGGCGACACGCTGTTTTACGATTCCGGCCGCGGCCACGGCATGATTGCCATCGGCGGCGAGGACGCGCAGATCCTTGCCGTGGTCTTCGATCCCGAGCGCAAAGAGATTATCTAGGCATCGCCCGCCTTCCTGCGGACGGTGCCGTTAACCCAATACCTGACCTCACGTGTCACGTGATGCTGCGGGCTGGCCTCGCATGCCGCTGACCAATCTCTTTGCAAAGGAAACCACACATGCGCTATCTCAGCGAAAACTACCTTTCTGAAAGCCGCGACCGCACGGGCCAGATCGCACACATCTCCCTTCACTATCCCGAGACCTTCAACTGGGCGTACGACGTGGTGGACGACATTGCCACGGTCGAGCCCAACCGCCCCGCGATGCTGTGGTGCAACCCCGAAGGCGAGGAGCACCGCTTTACCTACGGCGAGATGAAGTACTGGTCGGACAAGTGCGCAAACTTCCTGGTGGCACAGGGCATTCGCAAGGGCGACGCAGTGCTGGTCATCCTTCGCAGGCACTATCAGTTCTGGATCTGCGCGCTGGCGCTGCACAAGATTGGCGCGCTCTTGGTGCCCGCCACCTTCATGCTGCGCGAGCACGACCTTGAGTACCGCCTGCAGGCGGCCGGCATCAAGGCTGTGGTCTGCACGGATGCAGGAGCCATTGCCGACGTCTGCGACACGGTTGCTCCCAACTGTCCGGACCTGCAGGTGAAGATCCTGGTTGCCGCAGGTGGCGCGGGCCTTGAGGTGAGCGAGCCGAGTTTTGAGCCCAGCCGCCACCGTGCGCTTTCCGGCCCCGAGCACATCTGCGAGCTGACCACCAATCGCGAGGGCTGGGTTGACTTCAACTCGGGCGTGCGCGCGGCAAGCGACTTCTGGGGACGCATCAGCACAGAGGTGCATGAGCCCATGATCATGTACTTCTCCAGCGGCACCTCGGGCAACCCCAAGATGGTCCTGCATGACTACACCTATGCGCTGGCCCACACCATTACCGCCAAGCTCTGGCACAACGTGGTGGGTGACGACGGCCTGCACTTCACCATCGCCGACACCGGATGGGGCAAGGCCGTGTGGGGCAAGTTCTACGGCCAGTGGACCATGGAGGCGTGCGTCTTCACCTACGACTTTGACCGCTTCCACGCTGACGACATCCTTTCGCTGATCGACCGCTACGGCGTGACGACGCTCTGTTGCCCGCCGACGATGTATCGCCTGATGATGCAGGCCGACATCAGCAAGTACCGCCTGAACTCGCTCGTGTACTGCACGACGGCGGGGGAGGCCCTCAACCCCGACCTGTACGACTTCTGGAAGAGCCACACCGGCCTTACCATCTACGAGGGCTTTGGCCAGACCGAGACGCCGCTCACAGTGGCAAATCTCAACGGATCCAAGCCGCGTCCCGGATCGATGGGAAAGATCGTGCCGCTGTACGACATTCGCGTGCTGCGCGACGACGGCACCGAGTGCGAAGACGGTGAGACGGGCGAGATTTGCATTCGCTACCCGGAGGACCACAAACCCGAGGGCATCATGATCGGGTACTATCGCAACCCCGAGAAGACCGCCGAGGCCATTCACGACGGCTGGTACCACACGGGCGACACGGCGTGGCGCGACGAGGACAACTACCTGTGGTACGTGGGCCGCAACGACGACGTGATCAAGAGCTCCGGCTACCGCATTGGGCCGACCGAGATCGAGAGCGTGTTGCTGCAGCATGACGCCGTGCGCGAGTGCGCTGTCACGGGCGTGCCCGATCCGGTGCGCGGCAAGGCCGTGAAGGCCACCATCGTGCTGGCGCCGGGCTTCGAGGGAACGCCCGAGCTCACCAAGGAGCTGCAGACCTACGTCAAGCGCGAGACCGCGCCGTACAAGTTCCCGCGCATCATTGACTACGTGGACGAGCTGCCCAAGACCGTCAACGGCAAGATTCGCCGCGTGGCCATTCGCAAGCGCGACGAGGAGCTGGCGGCAAAGGAAGTTGCCGACCAGGACAAGCGCGACGGCCTGATCTGACTCGGAAGGGAGACTCGGAAGGGATACTCCCCTTTGAGTCAACTTGACTCAAAGGGGAGTATCCCTTCCGAGTCACAGCCTACTTGACATGATGTTAAATGTCATATAATGGGAGTTAATAATTCATATTGACTCCCGGAGGTTGTCATGCCGCACACTGCGCGCAAGAAAGGAAACTCAGGCTTCTACCACGTAGTGCCCAAAGGGATTGCCGATCAGCTGATCTTTGAGAATGATATTGATCGCCGCTACTATCTCAAGCTCCTTCGTGAAGCAATTGAGAGAACCAATCTTCGCGTGCATGCCTACTGCCTCATGAGCAACCACGTCCATCTCATCGTCGAGGACGAGGCGGATCAGCTCGCAGCTGCAATGAAGTACGTGCACGAGCGCTACGCCATGATGTTCGCAGAGAAGATCGGCCGTACTGGAGGCATTTTCCGAAAGCCCTATTGGAGCGAACCCATAGATACGGATGAGCACTTCCTTTGTGCAGTGCGTTACACGCACGCCAATCCTGCTGCGGCCGGCATCTGCCGCTCCTCAGAATATGAGTGGAGCAGCGTAAAGGACTACCTAGGCCGACCTGGGATGACAGAGACAAAACTGGTTCTCGAAATGCTAGGCGGGCGCGACGCTTTCATACGCTTCAGCGCTGCGTGCAACTCTACTGCGTTTCCGTTTTCTGGCAGCAAACTCAAGTCCCATCTCACTGACGATGAGGCTCTTCGCATAGCCGTCGATGTGCTTGGTCGAGACGGCGTCAATCTCGCCAGCGCAAACAAGGACCAGGTTGTCACCTCTGTCTCTATGCTCAAACGTCGTGGCTTCAGCACGCGGCAGGTCTCCCGAATCTGCGGAATCAGCCAGAGCGCCGCTGCAAGGATCTGACTCGGAAGGGATACTCCCCTTTGAGTCAAACTGACTCAAAGGGGAGTATCCCTTCCGAGTCAAGGTTTCCCTTTCGTGTACACCTTGACAACGCTTGGTGAAAGGGCGACAACTGGTGGTATAACGCAAGCATGGAACGATTTGATGCCATAGCGGCTCTGCAGGAGCTTCTGCTTCTTTAGGCGCTACCGCGCGCAAGCGGCAGCGCCCATAACCCTATGTGCAGGCCGTTTGGCCACTCTTCCCAACACTTCCAAACAAGGGGTACCCCATCATGAAGCTTGCCTTCTCTACCATTGGCTGTCCTTCGTACTCGTGGCTCGACGTCTATCCCATGGCCAAGGACCTTGGGTTTGACGGCATCGAGATCCGCGGCATCCAGGGCCGCGCCTTCGCGCCCAACACGCCGCCCTTCCATCCCAACCGTCGCGAGCGCACGCGTCAGCAGCTCGAGCGCCTGGGGCTCGAGATCCCGTGCTTCTCGTCAAACATCGAGCTTTGGGACGACAGCCGCCGCGAGGACAACCTCAACGAGGTCATGCGCTACATCGAGTTGGCAAGCGACATGGGCACGCCGTATGTGCGCGTCCTTCTCGCGCGCGACATCCGCCCCGTGGGAATGGTGAACGACGACTACGTCATCGACCAGCTTATGCAGATGGGCGAGATCGCCTCGGTGTACGGCGTGACCATCCTCATCGAGACCACGTCCGAGTACGCCGACACCGCGCGCCTGGCGCGCGTGCTGGACGCCGTGGGCATGGACAGCGTGGGTGCCCTTTGGGACATGCATCACCCGTACCGCTTCCAGGGCGAAGACCCCAAGACGACGGTGGCAAACCTGGGCCACCACCTGCGCTATTGCCAGGTCAAGGACTCCGTGGTCAAGGACGACCGCATCGAATACCGCATGATGGGCGAGGGCGACCTGCCCCTCCACGAGATGTTTGACGAGCTGTGTGCCAGCGGCTACGACGGCTACATCTCCTTCGAATGGGTCACTCGTTGGGCGCGCGACCTGGCCGTGGGCGAGGCGGGCATCGTCTTCCCGCAATTCATCAACTACATGCGCGCCTACCTGTCGGGTGGCGCCGCGGTGGAGGAGACCCCGCAGGCCGAGATGGACCTCACGCCGGCGCCGGCTGCCACCACGCGCGTGGGCGAGCTTCAGCACTCGCTCACCAACGACGGCACCTACCCGTGGCCCAAGGAGCACCTGATCGACCTGACGTTCCCGCAGGTGCTCGACCACATCTGCGACCTCTATCCCGAGCAGTACGCCTTCCGCTACACCGAGCCGGACAGCTACTACAACCCCCAGCCTGACGAGGGCGGCGAGTACTACGTGCGCACCTACCCGCAGTTCCGCGACGACGTGGACGAGTTTGCGCGCTCCCTCATTGCCATGGGCGTCAAGCCGGGCGACAAGGTCGCCATCTGGGCGTCCAACGTACCGCAGTGGTACCTCACGTTCTGGGCGGCGGTCAAGATCGGCGCGGTGCTGGTCACGGTCAACACCGGCTACAAGATCCACGAGCTCGAGTACCTGCTCACGCAGTCTGACACGCACACGCTGGTCATGATCGACGAGTACAAGGGCACGAGCTACCTCGACATCATCGACGAGCTCTTCCCCGAGATGGCGGGCGCCCAGGCAGGCGAGTGGCGCAACCCCAAGATGCCCTTCCTGCGCAACATCATCACCATCGACGGCAAGCACGAGGGCTGCTGGTCGTGGGGCGAGGCGCTGGCCCTTGCGCCCCGCGTCAGCCAGGACGAGGTGGACCGCCGCTGCGCCGCCATCGACGTGCACGACGTCTGCAACATGCAGTACACCTCCGGCACCACGGGCTTCCCCAAGGGCGTCATGCTCACGCACTACAACGTGGTCAACAACGGCAAGGCCATCGGCGACTGCATGGACCTCTCCACGGGCGAGCGCATGATGATCCAGGTGCCCATGTTCCACTGCTTTGGTATGGTGCTGGCCATGACGGCCTCCATGACGCATGGCGTCACGATGAGCCCCATCCCCATCTTCAGCCCGCGCAAGTCGCTCGCGTGCATCACGCGCGAGAAGATCACCTGCTTCCATGGCGTGCCCACCATGTTCATTGCCATGATGAACACGCATCCCGCCTTTGAGGAGACGGACTTCAGCCACATGCGCACCGGCATCATGGCCGGCAGCCCCTGCCCGATCGAGAAGATGCGCGAGGTCGTCGAGACGATGCACATGCGCGACATCTGCATCACCTACGGCCAGACCGAGGCCTCGCCCGCGACCACGATGAGCAAGACGACCGACACGCTCGAGCAGCGCGTGACCACCGTCGGCCTGCCCATCTTTGGTGTTGAGTGCAAGATCATCGACCCCGAGACCGGCGTCGAGCTGGGCGACGACGAGCCGGGCGAGTTCTGCAGCCGCGGCTACAACACCATGAAGGGCTACTACAAGATGCCCGAGGCCACGGCAGCGACCATCGACGAGGACGGCTGGCTGCACTCCGGCGACATCCTGCTGCGCCAGCCGGACGGCTATTATCGCGTGACCGGCCGCGTGAAGGACATGATCATTCGAGGCGGCGAGAACGTGTACCCCAAAGAGATCGAGGACTTCCTCTACACCTTCCCCAAGACCAAGGACGTGCAGGTCATTGGCGTGCCGGACAAGGTGTACGGCGAGGTCGTGCTGGCCGAAATCATCCTCAAGGACGACGAGGAGGCCACCGAGGAGGAGGTCAAGGAGTTCTGCCGCGCGCGCGTGGCCAAGGAGAAGGTGCCCGAGTACGTGCGCTTTGTTGACAGCTTCCCCATGAACGAGGCCGGCAAGATCCAGAAGTACAAGATGCGCGAGCAGGCCGTGGAGCTGCTGGGCCTGCAGGACGCCGCTTCCATCGAAACGGCGTAGCGCCTCCGCGCTTGCAATGATTTCGGACCGCACGAAAGGGAAGACCTTTCGTGCGGTTCTTTTTTGATATGCCTTCTCGATCTGTCCACTCACGAGCGAGACGGTTTTCGCCATGCCGCGTAACAAGCAGTGAGGCTACTATGTGAAGTGCACGAAGTGCCACGCACTGTGAACGAAGTAGAAAGGCGCTTATATGAACAACAACAGAATGCGTGCCCTTGGTCTTTTGTCGGCGCTGGTGCTCTGCGCTGGCATGATGACCGGCTGCGGCCCCTCCGGCTGCTCCTCGACGCAGACGAACGAGACGTCCGAAGTCCAGAAGGCAGAGCAGCACGTCTTCGAAGGACCGCTGTACAGCTTTGACGGCAGCCAGGCCGTCGTGCAGTACGACGGGACCAAGTACCCCCTTGACCTCTCCAACGTTGTCATCGCCTCCACGGCGATCAACGTGGGCGACGTCTTGGCCGTCACGTACGAAGGCACGCTTGACGCCAACACTCCCTCGGCCTACACCGTGGTTGCCGTCGAGACCAAGGCGGACGTGGAGGGCTCCCACGAGCTGGTGGGCACGCTCGAGGACATCACCATGAACTCCGTCACGCTGCGCACGATCGACGGCGACAAGCTCACCTTCAACGCCAACAACGCCCAGCATTCGTTTGCCTATGGCCTCGACAGGGGCAACTGGACCACCGTGGTCTATACCGGCGACCTTCAGGGTACCGACACCTCCAACATCTCCGTCGTGCGCATCCACGACATGGACACCGACTACGTGAAGGAGGTCAAGGCAAAGACCACCGTGCAGGACGTCAAAGAGAGCGCCTACGCCCTTCAGGACGTCGAGGTGCACGACTCGTACATGATGGCCTCCAACGTGGTGGGCACCGTCAACCGCCAGGTGCGCGTGGACGTGACGGGCCACTGCAACAACGGCTGGGACCGGATTACCTTTGACGGCAAGGATGCCTACGTGTACGGCTCTTACCTCACCGCGCAGGCAAACGAGTCTACGAGCACGGACAACAAGGTCGAATCGCAGAAGGTGAAGCTCAAGGAGGTCAACGAGACGGTCTACGCCAAGACGGACGCCACCGTCCGCGCGGGCTACTCCACGTCTGCCAAGCCCATCGGGGCGCTGAAGGCGGGCGCGGCCGTCGTGAGGACCGGCGTCTGCGACAATGGCTGGTCGCGGATTCGCTACAACGACCGCGTGGCCTTCGTGTACAGCGAGCTTCTGACCACCAAGAACCCGAATTCCGAGGTCAAGGGCGTCAAGGTGACAGCCGTGAACGAGACGGTGTACGTTGTGGTGGACGATGCCAACGTGCGCAAGAGCTGGTCGACGGACTCCGAGATCGTGGGCGACCTCAAGTACGGCGCCAAGGCCAGCAGGACGGGCATCTGCGACAACGGCTGGTCGCGCATTGTCTACAACGGCAAGGACGCCTACATCCACAGCGACCTGATCTCGAAGAACGACCCCAAGAAGACTGCGACGGTCACGGTCTACAAGGTCAACGGCGTGGCGTGGACCACCACCGACTGCGAGGTGCGCGAGTCGTACACCAAGGACTCCAACTCCTTGGGCAAGCTGGCCAAGGGTGACAAGGTGTCCATCACCGGCGTCACCGACAACAATTGGTCGCGCATTGACTTCAATGGCAAGGTTGGCTTCATCAACAACGACATGCTGACCTCCACCGACCCCAACCCGGCTCCGAAACCCGACGAGAAGAAGTCGGACGAAGAGAAGAAGAAGGAAGAGGAGCAGAAGAAGGAAGAAGAGAAGAAGGGCGAGGAGCAGAAGCCGGACGAGAAGAAGGACGAGGGCGGCCAGGACCAGGGTGGCCAGCCGGCTGACGACCAGAGCAAGCAGGACGAGCAGGTCGTGCCCGAGCCGGAACCCGTCGATCCGGCTGATGAGCAGGGCGAGCCTGAGGAGCCGACCGACGAGGGTACGGACGAGGGTACCGAGGACGGTACTGAGGACGGTGCTGACGAAGGCACCAATGAAGGTACCGATGACGGCACCGACGAAGCCACTGACGAGGGCACGGAGGACGGTACGGAAGACCAGGCCGAGCCTGAAGACACCCCTGAGCCCGAAGACCAGGCGGACGTTCCGGCGGACGAGCACGACATCGAAGGCATCGTGGTTGGCTACAGCATCAACTCCATCACGATTCAGGTGACGGGTGATTCCAGCTCCGAGGCCTCCGGCGACGCCACCTTCGACAGCACGAAGGGCGATGCGCTTACGTTCTATACCTTTGACATCAGCGGTGCTGCGCAGGAGTACAGCAAGGGCGTCGACGAGGGTCTGGCCGTCAAGGTCACCTATACCGGTGATCTTGCTGACATGAGCCAGGTCCATGTCACCAAGGTCACGGATAGTGGCGTCAAGCAGCCCAAGGAAGTGAAGTTCCGCGGGACCATCCTCTCCACCACGGAGAACACGGTCACCATCAAGATCGCGGACGAGATTTCGAACACCTTCAATTTCGAGGATGCGGGCGTGGCCAAGGACGACCTGGTTCCCGGCGCTCGCGTGGTGATTGTTGCCGACGTCAAGGACGCGAAGCTCGAGGACAACGTCTTCAAGGCGACCAAGATTACGTTCGAGGAATAGGCCTGACAGGCGATAGCGCCATCCCTTCGTGGTGGCGGTGGGGGAGAAGCTCGTGCTCCGGTGCGGGCTTCTTCCTTGGGACACCCGGGACGGAGGCTTCGGGGGCGCGAACTTGTCGGAAACGTGACGTGCGCGTCGAGTATCCGACACGAAAGGCCCCGCAACTGTCGGAAACGTGACGTGCCGCAGCCGCACCCTGTTACGCCTTGGTATCGCCTACCTGCCAACCTGCAGTTCCTCCACATACGGGTGGTATAACGATACACGCGAAACCCCGACGCTCGAGAGGAGGCCCACCCATGCGCATCGAGGCCTCCGCACTCGTCGTAAAGGTGGTCGTACGCTAAGGCACAGCCTGCTGCTACCGGCTGCGCCCGCAACCTCCTCGCCATAACCAGACGGACTTGCACCCGCTCCCACACAAGAGGGGACGCTTCATGCTCAACATCCACCAGCGTTACTGCATCGAGACCTTTGACGCAAAAGGCAACCTCACCTCGTTCCGCACGAGCGTGGGTGACCACTTCAACTACGCATACGACGTCATCGACGAGATTGGCCGCGTCGAGCCGGAGCGCATGGCCATGCACTGGCTCAACCCCGAGGGCGAGGAGCACGACCTGCGCTTCTCCGACATCGCCCGTTGGTCCAACAAGGCCGCAAACTTCTTCCTGTCTCAGGGCATCAAGCGCGGCGACCGCGTCATGGTCATCCTGCGCCGCCACTATTCGTTCTGGATCGTCTCGCTGGCGCTGACCAAGATCGGCGCCGTCGTGGTGCCGGCAACGTTCATGCTCAAGTCGCATGACATCTCGTACCGCATCCAGGCGGCCGAGCTCAAGGCCATCGTCACCAACGCGGTGGGAACCATCGCGGACGAGATCGACGAGGCCGTGGAGCAGCTGGGCATCAGCATGCCGCTCTTCATGATCAACGGCGCGCAGCCGGACAGTCCCAGCTCGGAGCGCACAGTCACGGACCCCGCGCTTTCCGGTCCCGCGCTTTCCGGCCCCGACGGCCTCTTTGCCGCTCCATGCCAGCGTGAGGGCTGGATTGACATGGGCAGCGGCGTGCGCGTGGCATCCGACCAGCTCGGACGCATCAGCAACCGCACGAGCGACCCCTTCCTCATCTACTTCACCTCCGGCACGTCCGGCGAGCCCAAGATGGCCCTCCACAGCCACGACTACTCCGCCGCCCACCTGTGCACCGCCAAGTACTGGCACGGCATTGACCCAGAGGGCTGCCACATGACGGTGGCCGACACGGGCTGGGCTAAGTGCACCTGGGGCAAGTTCTACGGCCAGTGGTTTATGGAGGGCTGCCAGCTGGTGTACGACTTCGACCGCTTCCACGGAAACGAGATTCTGGACCTCATTGGCCGCTACCACCTGACCACCTTCTGCTGCCCGCCGACCATGTGGCGCATGCTTTCGCGCGAGGACGTGGACAGCTACGACTTCAGCTCCATCAAGCGTTTCACCACGGCCGGCGAGGCCCTGCCGCCCGACCAGTTTGACTTCTGGCTGGAGCACACCGGCCACAAGATCTACGAGGGTTTTGGCCAGAGCGAAAGCCCGGTTATCGTGGCCAACCTGCTGGGCTCCACCCCGCGCCCGGGATCGATGGGCAAGCCGGTGCCCTTTGCCGACGTTGCGCTGGTCGGTCCCGACGGCGAGATCTGCGAGCCGGGCGAGGAGGGCGAGATCTGCATTCGCTGTGACCCGCGTCCGGCCGGCATCATCGTGGAGTACTTCAAGGCGGCCGACAAGACCGCCGAGGTCTTTGCCGACGGCTGGTACCACACGGGCGACACGGCCTATTCCGACGAGAGCGGCTACCTGTACTACTGCGGCCGCAACGACGACCTCATCAAGAGCTCGGGCTATCGCATCTCGCCGTTTGAGGTGGAAAGCGCCCTTCTGCGCCACGCCGCCGTGCGCGAGTGCGCGGTGACGGGTGTGCCGGATGCGCTGCGCGGCTTTGCCGTCAAGGCAACCATCGTACTGGAGAACGGCTACGAGGGCACGCCCGAGCTGATCAAGGAGCTGCAGGTGTGGGCGCGCGAGCAGACCGCGCCATACAAGTATCCGCGCGTGGTGGAGTTTGTGGACGCGCTGCCGC
>JAFUBJ010000517.1 GCA_017460265.1 Atopobiaceae bacterium
CGTGACGTCGGCAAGGCTGAAGAACCAGGGGAAGACGACGCACCCTATGACGAGGATGCCCACGACCGAGACGAGCAGCGCCGTGCGGACCGGCGTGAGCGGCTGCGAGATGCGGACGATGAGCGCGAAGCCGATGAGGGCCGAGAGGTAGAGCGAACAGGTGGAGGCCTGCTCGTAGGTGAATCCCAGCGGCACCTTGGCAATCTGCACCGCGAGGGCGGCAGCCACGATGGCAACCGAGGCGGGCAGCGAGCGCCTGAGCACGCTTGACAAGAAGTTGCCCCTCACGCGCTCGAAGTTTGGCTCGAGCGAAAGGACGAACGACGGCCATCCAATGACGGCAGACGACAGGAGCGTCATCTGAATCGGGATGAACGGGTATGGCGGCAGCACGATGCACACGAGGGTGAGCAGGGCCGAGAACACGGTCTTCACCAGAAAGAGCGAGGCCGAACGGGTAAGGTTGTTGATGGAGCGACGGCCCTCGGCGACGACCTCGGGCATGTGGGCAAAGTCGTTGTCGACAAGAACGCTCTCGCTCACGTTGCGGGCGGCCGCAGATCCCGACGCCATCGACACCGAGCAGTCCGCCTCCTTGAGGGCAAGCACGTCGTTCACGCCGTCGCCCGTCATGGCCACGATGTGGCCGTCCTTGTGGAGAGCCCGCACGATGGTGCGCTTCTGTTGCGGAGTGACGCGCCCAAAGACGTTCTTGGTCCGCGCGGCCTCGACCACCTCGTCGTCGGTATGGAGGGTCGTCGCGTCAACGTAGGCGTCCGCGTCGTGGATGCCCACCGAAGCGGCAATGGCCGACACCGTCCGGGGGTCGTCGCCCGAAATGACCTTGAGGTTCACGCCCTGGTCATGGAAGTAGTCGATGGTCTGTGCCGCCGTGGGACGGATCTCGTCGCGCAGGGCAACAAACCCGAGCACCTTCGGGGTTCCCACAAGTGCGCCGGTCTCGTCGAACGAGTCGACCTCGGCCACGGTCAGCACGCGCTCGAGCTCGTTGAACGAGCGGATCGCTTCCACGTAGTCTGCCATGCCGTCGCCCAGCACGAACTGAGCGGCGCCAAGCACGAGCGCGCGGCCGTCCGCCGTCACGCAGCCCGAATACTTGCGGGCGGAACTGAAGGGAACGCTGCGCCTGATGCCCTGTGCAACAACACCGTTTGCATCGGCATAGGCCATAAGGGCCAGCGCCGTCTCGTTCGCGTCGCTCGCGTTTGCCTGCGTGATGGTGGCAAAGGCGCTCTCGACGTCGCCCTTGGCCGCATCTCCCCAGGGCAAGACGGTGGTAACCTCCATCTTTCCGCTGGTGATGGTGCCCGTCTTGTCCAGGCAGAGCGTGTCGACGCGCGCCAGTGTCTCGATGCAGTAGCTCTGCTGAACGAGCACGCCGCGCCGGCCGAGCGTCATCGTGGCAATGGCGAGGACGCCCGAGGTCAAAAGCACGAGGCCCTGGGGGATCATGCCCACCATCGCGGCCACGGTGGAGAGCACGGACTCGACCAACGTGGACTCCCCGAGGGATATGGTGCGCAGGAGCAGGCCGGCGCCAAGGGGGACCAGCACGATGGCCGCGAAGGCGATGATCATGCGGATGGTCCTCAAGATCTCGGAGCTGACGGGCTTGACGTAGCGCGCCTCGGCGTTGATCTGGGCGGCATAGCCTTCCTTGCCCACACGGGTCACCCGATACGCAACGTCACCGGCTACCACGAAGCTGCCCGAGAAGAGCTCGTCACCCGCGTGCTTCTCTATGTTGTCGCTCTCGCCGGTAAGGAGGCTCTCGTCAACGAGCGGATCGCCGCGCAGCACCACGCCGTCGGCGGGAATCTGGTCGCCGTGCGCGAGCAGCACGACGTCGTCCACCACGATCTCCTCGACCGATATCTCCATCTCCTGCCCGTCGCGCAGGACCTTCACCCGCTTTGCGGTGAGGATGGTGAGGCGGTCGACCATCTGCTTGGCGCGCACCTCCTGGAACACCCCAATGAAGAGGTTGAGCAACACGACCCCCATGAAGGCGGCGTTGCGGTACTGGCCCGTGAAAAACACGACGATGGCCAGGGCAAAGTTCACGCCGTTGAAGAGGGTGAACGTGTGCTCGGCCAGGATCTGGCGGACTGACTTGGTCTTGACGTCGGTGTTCGCGTTGGTGAGCCCCCGCTCGACACGGTCAGCCACCTGTGCGGACGTCAGACCGGCGAGGGACATGCCCTCCTCTTCAACAGACATCAAACGCACCTCTCTCTTTGTCGGACAAGGGGCATTGTACGCCATAGGCGCAGCGCGTCAGCACGGTACCCACGAAAAAGGCCCCCTGAGACAGGGGGCCTGGGCAATCGGAAGACGATGGGCGCCCGCGCCTAGCGGTAGAGGTCAGCCTTGCCCGTGCAGTTGAAGAGGTCGATCTTCTGTGCCGCCACGGCCTGCATGGCGCGCACGCAGGGCGGCTCGATCTCGTTGGGCTCGCGCAGCCCGCCATCCTGCAGGACCTCGCGCATCTTCTCGTAGAAGGCAACCTTGATGTCGGACGAGATGTTGATCTTGCCGATGCCGATGCGTGCCGCCTCGGCAATCTCGTCGTCGGGGTTGTTGGAGCCGCCATGGAGCACGAGCTTGGTATCGAGGCCGGCATCCGCGATGGCCTCCTTGATCTGACGGAGCAGGTCGAGCTTGAGCTCCGGCACGTAGCCCTTGGGATAGATGCCGTGGCAGGTGCCGATGGCAATGGCAAGCGTGTCGATGCCCGTCTGCTTGATGAACTCGACGGCCTCGTCGGGCTGCGTGTAGTGAATGACCTGGCCAAAGGCCTTGTCGGCGTCGGTCACGCCGCTGTTTCCGAGCTCGGCCTCGGCGGAGATGTCACGAGCCCAGAGCGAGGGCACGTAGGCGAAGGGGTCGCCAGCCGGGACCTCGGCCGCGCGCGGATCGTCCGCGTCGGTGCAGACCTGCCACATCTGCGCCACGTGCGCGACCTCGACGACCTTCTTGGTGATGGCCACGTTCTCCTCGAACGGCTTGGAGGAGGCGTCGATCATGACGGACGTGTAGCCGCTGCGAATGGCTGCCATAACGCTGCGCAGGTCGGGGCCGTGGTCCAGGTGGATGACGGCAGGCACCGGCGAGGCGGCGATGCGCTGGCGGATGGAGGAGATGACGTCGGAGCCCAGGTGCTTGAGCTCGTCGGGGTGAATCTCGATGATGACGGGCGCGTTCTTCTGCTCGGTAATGTCCATGATGCCGTTGAACATGGCATAGCTGCTGATGTTGAACGCGGGAATGGCACACTGGTGCTCGTCGGTCGGGGCGAGCAACTCCGTCATGTTCATGAGCATGACGGTCTCCTTACAACCACCGGAACGCGGGCCGACCCCGCCGTTCTCTCCTGTGTAACAGGGTAGCACCGGCATTAACCCACCGTGCGAGTACGCCGACAATTGATGCCGTACACACATTTTCAGACGACGACATGTGGGGAGGCTGTCCGTTCTCCACTAGCATGATTCGATTTGGTCTATACTCGTCAAGTGCAATGCCCCTATAGCTCAGCGGATTAGAGCGTTCGCCTCCGGAGCGAAAGGTCGAGGGTTCGAGTCCCCCTGGGGGCACCATAGGTGCGAAGAAGCCACCAGCAATGGTGGCCTTTCTTGTGTGTC
>JAFUBJ010000518.1 GCA_017460265.1 Atopobiaceae bacterium
AAACCGACTCTCCATTAGTTGACAAGCTGCCCGAGGGCGACGCGGTGAAGCTGCTCCGTGAGGCATCGGGAAGCGACGTGTCGAACCTGCTGCTCATCAATACGACAAGCTCATACGATGCTGAGGAGGCGTATGCGAAGCTCGCTGACATGGTGGAGCGCGACTACGTGCGGCGGGAGGAATGCGAAGCATGGAAAAAGCTCGCGAAACAATGGGAAGGCATGTACGACGAGGTTTTAACCGAGCGCAACGAGTGGCAACGCATCGCCGAGGACTACCAGGAGTGCAAGGACGCTCTGAGAGCCGAGCGCGACGAGTACAAAGAGGCATTCGACTTTGCCGAGAGCCTGGAGCGCCGGGTGGCCGAGCGCTACGTGCTCGACCTCTGGGGTGTGCGCTACGTGCCGAAGGAATGGTACGACGAGGCCCGCAAGTTAGAGACTGACCAAATGAGCCGCGTGGAGCTGCGGGAGATGATCGACTCTCTCAAGGACGAGCTCGCAGTCGTGGCCCACGAACGTGACCTGTACCGCGCGAAGCTGGGGCGCGTGCTGGACGCGGTCCACGAGGCCGAGAGGGAGGCAAGATGATGGACTACGGCGAGGGTTGGGAAACGCCCGCGAAGTCAGCATGTTCGATGGATGGGACTCTGAACGTGAATCTCGTGAGCCCGTCGTGGAAGCTGACGGCGAAGTCACCGAACGTTATCACGTCCATCCCGACGAGCACGCCGATTTCCTGCTTGCCGATCTCGGAGCCGCAGACGGGAAGGTCCGATATCCCCACGTTGTTGGGCAGCAGCAGGTCGATCCTGTAGACGGGCACCTCGAGCATGCCCGACGGCGTCTTCATGGTCATCACGCCGGCCGACTCCAAGCCCATCGCGTCGGCAATCTCCTGGGCGATGCACGTGTTGGTCGCCCCGGTGTCCCAGAGGGCGGGCACATGTACCTTCGACCCACCGAAGCCGATCGCGACTTCGTTAACGAGCTTCTGGGACCTCCCGACGATCGTGGACGTGAACGATCGCACGACGACCTCCCGGCCGTTCCGCTCGCTCACGTCGTCACCCAGGCAGATGCGACGTTCGCGGTGTACGCGCTCTCGTCGACGCCGCACCGCTGGACGATGAAGGGGTCGTCTCCGAGCTCGCGTGCCGCCCCGTCGACGGCCTCGCCGAACGAGGGGTAGGCGCCTATGACGACCTTGTCCTTGATGGCCAGGTAGGAATCCCCGTACTCACGGTACAGCGACGGCATCTCGCCGACGAACCACCTGTAATCGGAGAGTTGAGAATCTGTGAGCAAGACACGTCCTTTCTCCATGCTTTCTCGCATTTTCTCAGCTTGCCCGCATGCGTTCAAGTGCCGTGCGGCGGTGGACAACGAGAGAACCAAGACGGGCGGCGCGCCCG
Organism: Atopobiaceae bacterium; assembly: GCA_017460265.1. Taxonomy (GTDB): domain Bacteria; phylum Actinomycetota; class Coriobacteriia; order Coriobacteriales; family Atopobiaceae; genus UBA1367. The sequence continues at coordinate 1,415 of JAFUBJ010000518.1, forward strand.
GAAAGGAGCACAAATGAGAACTATCTATGAGACGATCTTCGAGACGGAGGAGACGGCATGAGCGGTTGCGACCACGGGGCGCTCAGCCCCGAGGGCACCGTCGTGGTGGCCTCGTTCGGCTGGCACGACGGGAGGCGGTTCTACTACGCGAGCTGCACCCGCTGCGGCCGCGTGCTCACGAGGGGCGCCTGCGGGTCCGCGCGCGAGGATCGCGAGGCCGTGCGGGCCGGCTTGATCCCCGGAGGGGAGGGCGCGGACGGAGCGGACTGACGCATGAGATCGTAATCAAGGCCGAGACGCGCCCCGCGATGCTGCGGGTCGGCAACAAGCAAGAAGCAAGTCGACCTGTGCGGTTACTGCCGCACATGGGTGGGATACAATGGGTAGGATCCCAGCTGAGGAGATAGGGGCCGCATGGACGATGGACTGGAACCGACGGCTACGCCAGAGTTTTTCGACT
>JAFUBJ010000519.1 GCA_017460265.1 Atopobiaceae bacterium
CATCCTGAGCGACACCATCTATGTGGCCATCAGCAGACGCCTCTCCGGCATTCCTCCGCGCTCGGGAGAGACCCCGCTTGACATCAACGGCGATCCTATCGTATGCGAAGGCTGGCTCTCCGTCCCCGATGAGCTCTGGACCGTCGGCCTGCCTGAGAAACCCGAAGATTCTGATGCTTCTGCCTACTGGCACGACGAGGAGATCGAGATCGAGGCCCCCGCAGTCTGGTACACGGACTTCATGAACGAAGAGCCCGCCATTGAAGAAGAAGTCATCCCCGATGGAGAACTTGATCCCGAGAATCCCTGGGGCGAGGACGGCGAATGGACCGGCGACGGCGGTGAAGATCCCTACTCTGGTGAAGGCGACGAGGGTGGCGAAATTGTCCCCGGCGAGGGCGAAGGCGAGGTTCCCATCGAGCCTTCTGACCCAACAGAGCCAACTGAGCCCACGGAACCGACCGGAAACGAAGAGATAGTCGACCCGACGGTCACCGCACTCGCTGCCGAAGCAACCACCACTGAATAGTAACCTGGACGGCCGGGACGGAGGCTTCTGTCCGGGCGTCCAGGATAGAGCCCACGCTGCTGCACGATGCTATCCCACAGCATCGCTGACCCCTTGCTTGAGGGGTGACACTGGTCCTCGTTAAACTGGTCAGTCCCCGTCTGAATGGCATTATAGAGCGATATAAACTCCCAGCCATGGGCGGAACAGACGTCGCTCAGCACACGCTCGACCTCGTCCTGGAACATCTGCTTCTCATAGTCCGTCCACGCGTTGTCGGGCGGGGCCATCACCACCATGTGCGAACAGCTCTCCGCCACGGACGACAGGCCCTCCTCGGCAAAGGCGCGATACTCGTCTCCGCTGTGATACACGGCATCATTGGTGCCCAGCATTACGAAGATGACGTCCGCCGACTCGCGGATCCAAGCTGAGGCGTCCTCAGAAAGCCAGCGCATCTTTGCCCCATTGACGCCTGCATTCACAAAGCTGCCCACCCCACGACCGGCGGCATACGAACGAAAGCGATTGGCCCAGCAGTCCACCTCGGGGGCGGTTTCAGAGAACTGCCCATAGGGCCCGTCGTACACCACAATGTTCGTAGTCGGACCATAACCGTCACACAGATATCCCGCCGTAATGCTGTCGCCAATCAGGCGGATGGAAGAAACCCTGCCTTCATCGAGCAGACGCGCAAACACCGATGTAGGCGCCGTCTTCTCGCTCTGATCCTCAATGATGACGGATGCCCTATCTGGCTGCACGTCATCCAAAGCGGCTCCGCCAGAAAGCGCACCCTCCCCGCTTTCGCAGGCGGAAAGCAGCGCAGAAATGGCAGCTCCTGCCGCCGCACACAGCGCCGAGCGCCTTGTCATGCTATTGGGCGAATCCCACGTTACCTGCATCCTTGCTTCACCTTCCCGTGTTACGCTTGCCACACCATTGTAGGCGCTGCCCGCCTGTCACACGAGGAGGACGTCATGCTCTACGTTGCAAACTTCAGCTACACAGACGCCAACGAAGAGGACGACAACTACTGCCTGATGCCGGCCATCGTCGAGGCAACCGACGCCGATACGGCGCTTGAGCTCTTCTCGGACATGCTCCGCAGGATGCATGACGAATCAAACCTGCTCGTTGGCGCCAAGGACATCTACCTTGACTCGCTGGTCGAGCTCAACCGGACACCACAAGACGCCATCATGCTCCAATGGCAGAAGGTCATAACTGGCGATGATGGGCTGTATTCTGTGCTGTCAGTCCTGCCGGAGGAGGAGTCGCTTCCCGGCGTGTACAGCTGGAGCGAGACCGACCAGTGGGGAGCCGCTCCGACAGAGCCAGATGACCTGCAGATTGACCTGACCGACGGCGAAGGTGACGAGGAGATTTCGGCCGAGGAATTGGCCGATGCCATCACCGAGGCGCTTGACCTCCTCATTGCCGGCGAAGCATCTGCCATGGACGACGAGGACTTTGCTGACACGGAGGAGGCGTTCCTCTCGTTTGGTGATGAGGAGTAATCCGAAGCACAAACAATGCGATATTTGACACATAGTTGGCACCTTGGAGGAGCCTAGGTAGACTCTGCCATTGGAAAACTCACAACGGATGAATGGAATTCGACATTGTTTGTGGCTCTCGTTTGTGACGGCCACAAGCAATGTGATAAGAGCCACTTTCTTTGCGGCCACATCCTCAAAGCACCAAAGATACTGTTATTATTCATCCATTTTGTCATCAGTGCTCATAGTAAATGCAGCTATCTGCCAGCTAAGTGAAGCCGATTATTTGTGAATGTAAGATATCGCCTCTCGCTTGACAGCCGCACGCGCTACGTTGTGGATAACGTGACGCTTGGAGGAAGGCGAAAACATGAGAAATGCCATCTTGGCAGGTCCTACGCTCGATAAGGCACTGGGGCTGGTACGTCTTGGCCGCCTACAAGCCAGACCAATCTCAATGCAGCAACTGCTTCCCGGACAATGCGTGACGCGCAAAGAAGAGCTTTTGTCACTTGCAGAGTCTGCCCCCTCCGACCTTGCTCCGCTCATCAATCCTCAAAAGGGAACGGCTGTCCACCTCTACGTCTCACGGGCAAAAGAGGTGTATGCCAGCAAGAGGATTGTCTTTCATGTGCTTTCATCTCTGTTACCTGCCGGAGCGTTCCTTCAACTGTGCGAAGGCGTCCTTGTTCCTTCGTGGCCGCTGTACTACGCGCAGCGATGCTCAGCGCTGGATACCCTCTCCCAACGGCTCAAGCTAGGGATGGAGCTTTGCGGATCGTACTCTCACCTCGTGGCGGGAGACGAATCAACGAGCTGCTTTTACCGGGAGGCAAATAGCACGGGAAAGCTAGTCGCCGACTATCGCAATCCCCGCATTGTCCCTGCTTGTTCGGTTGAGGATCTGTCGCTGTTTCTCTCTCAGGCATATTACCTGAGAGGCGGTGCCCCAGCCCGCTTCGCGGCAAAGCTACTGTTGGATGGCTCTGCCTCTCCTAGCGAAACGCTGTTAGCGCTCATGATCAGCCTGCCATACAAAGAGGGAGGCTACGGGTTTAAGGACGTTGAACTCAATCCGGCTGTACCCATTCCACCTGAGACGCTCCATTTGACGAGCACTGATCTGTATCACCCTGATTGCTACTTGCCAGCTATCCAGGTAGACCTTGAATCGCAAAGCTATGAGAACCACCTTGGCAGAAAGGCTCTTGTTCGTGACGCTTCCCGACGAAACGACATCCAGACCTTAGGCATAGAGGTGAAGGACGTGACCTGGGATACCGTTTCTCACCTCGACAAGCTGGATAGGCTTGCCTTGCAGCTCATTCATAAGGAGAAGGAACTGGGCGTGAAGGGTGCCGCCTCGCATGAAGGAAAGGTCAAACAACCCGACAACAAAGCCAGGAGAAAGCTACGTCTGGGCGAGCTGCTTCCTCCTTGGCCCTACGAGCAGTAAGAGCGGCGGAAGGCACAAACAATGTGAGTATCCGCAAATTGCTTGTGGTGGGCGCTCTGAAATGCCACCGTCAATTCGAATAAAACCACATTGTTTGTCGCTTTCATTGCCAATTAGGTGCTCACCGCGGGAATGGGCTACAAACAAAGCGAGAGAACTCTTCTTGTTTGTAGCCTCAGCACCCTCCTACAGGTAGATACGCTGAGGAGCGTTGCGCCGCGTTGCGTACCAGATCAAACCAACGCCAACGACCACCAGCGGCAGCGAGAGGCACTGGCCCATGGTCAGCCAGTTTGTTCCCAGCAAATAGCCCATCTGGGCATCCGGCAGGCGCACGAACTCAATCAGGAATCGGAAGCACCCGTACAGCACGAGGAACGCGCCCAAAAACGTCCCTTGGGGACGCGGAGGCACGCGACGAGCCAATGCCCACAGCACCAGAAAGATCACCACACCCTCGAGCAACGCCTCGTAGAGCTGCGAGGGATGGCGAAACACCGCTCCCCCACCCGTGTTGTCAAACATGACGCCCCAGGGAAGATCTGTCTCCTTGCCCCAGAGCTCGCCATTCACAAAGTTGGCACACCGACCAAAGAAGAGCCCCACCGGGCCGCCACACGCCGTCAGGTCTGCAATGGTGGCAAAGTCCATCCCCAGCTGACGACACACGACATACGCTCCCACCGCAGCGCCAATGAGCCCGCCATGGAAGCTCATGCCTCCCTCGTAAAGGGCAAGAATGGAAAGCGGATGCGCCAGGTAGTACCCTTTGCCATAAAAGATCACGTAGCCCAGACGCCCGCCCAAGATAATGCCCATGGAGATGCCCGTGATGAGCGAGATGAGGTCATCCATCGACAGGTCAAGACCCCAGCGGTTCTGCGTGCGCCAGATGACGACTGCACCCAGCACAAAACCAGCAAGATAGGCAAGACCGTACCACCTAACGGCAAATGGCCCAACCGCAAAGGCGATTGGGTCCAGTTGGTGATAGAGCTCGTTAAGCCACATGGGTGGCAATTACCACGCCATGGCGGGCATCACCTTGGTGACGCCGGGGACGTGTTCGCGCAGGATGCGCTCGATGCCCTCGCTCATGTCAAAGCTAGAGAGCGGGCAACCGGCGCAGGCGCCCGTCATCTCGAGCGTGACGACACCGTCCTCGTCGCAGTTGACCAGCACCACGTCGCCGCCATCCGCCTGAAGGCTCTGACGGATGATGTTGAGCGTTGCCTCAAGGAGCTCCATGTTGACGGGCGTCTTCTTTTTCTCAGCCATGCTGTCTCTCGCTTTTCTGCCGCCATGCGACCGTTTGGCGCCGCCTCCCCTAGGCGGCGTGTTTGTTCACTCGTTAGATAGTACCCCATTGCCGCACTGGGATTTCACTCATCTTGCGGTTTACGCGATTCCATGGAAGAGATGCCCTGTCGTTGAGCCCTCCTCACGAGGGGCAGGCACCCTACCGGCACGCACCGCCTCAACCGCGGCAGACAAGCGCCTCACCTTGGAAGCTGCTTCGTCTGGGGAGAGCAACGTCACATCCACCATGAGCCGGCGCACTCCCGCAGCGACAAGCTCCTCTACGTACGGCGTCGCGTCAAGGGGCTGAGCCGCGTAAATGCGAGAGCGCCCTTGTAGGTCCGTGCGTACAGGAAGAAGCGCCCCGTCCTTGTCGCGCAGGGAGAGCCTGCGCTTACGGAGGCTGCAACGTGCGCAGTCGTGAATGCAGCGGTCTGCCACCTGGAGAACACAATGCTCGCTCGTCATGGCGCGGGCTCTGCCATAGACAATGAGTCCGCACGGCACGTGGGAAGCGCGCGACAGGGTACAGACCTCGTCAAGCGTCAGTTCGGGAGAGAACCACACGCCCGCAGCTCCCGCATCTTCCAACGCCGCAAGCGCACTGGTGTTATGAATCGGAATGCAGGGTCTGGCCTCGGAATGGGCACCACGTTCCTTGGACAACACCAGTTCAGAAACGTTGCCCACAGCAACCGGGAGTCCGCCTTTCACCCACGGGTCAAGACGGTCGTGATCTATCTCGCGGCAGACTTCGTCAAGCCAGGGGATAGCACCCTCTGGCCAGCCATCCTCTGCCGAAAGGGCATCGGCAGTTGCATATACGCGTGTGGCACCAGCCTCCACGGCGGCATGCGCCACCGCAGCAGATGGCGCTAGAACGCACAGCTCTACATTGCCAGAACGCTCCTCCACCGCAGGCCTATGCAGCCCCGCAGCGATGTCCTCAAGGTCGGGCACAGACGCCAGGCCTTCCTCACGCGCCTCGTAGGGAGCAAGTATCGCCTGCTCAAGAGCTTTACACGCCTCTGCACGCACCTTGTGCACCGCCGAGAACGACATGCCCACGCCCTTGTCAAAGATCCCAGCAAAGCCAACGGGCTCAAAGGGCGAGGAGCCCATGCGCTCCACGTGCTCACGAATCTCCTCAGGCGTGACCTCACGAGTGCGGGCCGGCTCGACCACAAATCCTTTTGCGTGCGCCACATAAGGCTTGCTGCCCCGAAGGCCAAACGTGGAGAGCTGCACCAAAAAGGGCTTTCCCAACTGGGACAACACATTGACTGCAACGGGCCTACGCCGGGGGATGTCCCCATGAACCGCCGACGCGGCATCAAGAGAGCGTTGGGAGCGGATGACCCGTACGGGGCAGCCTACCGCCATGGGCCGGACGGTCTTGCAGACGATGGTCTCCCCCGCCGCGGCATCGGCATCCACGTGCGCCGTCAAGAACTGCGACGGGTCGTCCACGGGACGGATTTCGAGAAGGTCGCCCTTGTCCACGTGCTTGTCCAGCGCAATCGTAACCTCGGCGCGGGTCACGTGGCGGAAACGCTCCCGCCCTCCCTCGGCTCCCCCGCGTCGTACGCGGGCACCGCCGAGGTCCCGGGACGAAACAACCTCCCCCACCAACTCGCCACGGTTGTTGGACCGCTCGTAGCTCATCATGTCGTTGTCGGAGGCGCCGTACAGGTAGCTCTTGGTGAAGTCGCGGTTGAACGCCCTGCGCAGGCGTTCGTGGCGGGCATCGATGCGCCCAGGATCTGCTTCGCGACCGTGCGCCAAGTCATCCAAGGCTTCCCGATATGCAGACACGACAGCGTACACGTAGTCGGAAGCCTTCATGCGGCCCTCGATCTTGAGCGACCCCAGGCCGGCCTCCGTCAATGCATCAAGGTCGTCGACGGTGCAGTAGTCCTTGGGACAGAGCGGCCGATCCATGCCCTTGGGCGTAATCACCGTTCCGTCCTCGTCAACTAGCTGGTAGAGCAGGCGGCATGGCTGCGCGCACATGCCACGGTTTGCCGAGCGTCCACCGGAAAGCGAGCTCAGCATGCAGATGCCGGAATAGCAGAAGCAGAGCGCTCCGTGCGCGAACCCCTCCAGCTCGACACCCTCCTGCGAGATGCGGGTAATCTCGGGAAGCGACAGCTCGCGCGAGAGGGTCACGCGCTCTGCGCCGAGGCTGCCGCACCAAGCGACCGCCCGCGCGTCGTGAACGTTTGCCTGCGTCGAGATGTGGCATTCCATCTGCGGCCAGCGACGACGTATCTCGGAGAGCAGACCCCAATCCTGGATGATGAAGGCATCAGCGCCCAAGAGCCATGCCTGACGCACTAGCGCCAGAACGCTTGGCATCTCTGAAGTGCGAATGACCACGTTGACCGTCACATAGACACGAGCTCCCGCCAGATGTGCCTTCCGGCATGCGTCGGCAAACGATTCTGGCGTGAAGTTCTGCGCACTGCGACGCGCGTTGAAGTCGTTGCCAAAGCCACAGAATATGGCGTCAGCACCCGCTGCCAGTGCGGCATCAAACGCCTCCGG
>JAFUBJ010000520.1 GCA_017460265.1 Atopobiaceae bacterium
CCTGCCGCTGGTGCGAGCGCTGGGACGAGGGGAGTGGCGTCGCCTACGACCCGTGGAGCGAGCTCGAGGAGCCGCTGCGCACGACCATGCGCGAGAAGGAGGAGCGCCGCGCCACAGCCGACGCCCGCATCGCTGCGAACCCGCGCCTCGTGCGCCACAAGTTCAGGAAGGTCTAGGTGGCGCCATGGTCACCTACCGTTACCCGCCAGTCATGTCGTTCCGCGCCACAGACGCCTATCTCGGCGTGCGCCATGGGACGGTGGCAGGGGCCGCGAGACGCGGCGAGATCAAGGTCGTGTGTTTTCCGGGCCGCAAGCAGCGGCGCGTCACAAAGGAAGCACTTGACGAGTGGGTGCGCGGTTTCGCGCAAAAGGAAGGGCCGTCCATCGAAGCTGGCAGGCTGGGGACGGCCCATTAGGGAGAGAGACGCATCAGCGCCCTCGAAAGGAGTCTAGCAAATGAACGCGAGGAACATCGCCAGCGGCGCCGCGTGGGCGCTGGTGGCCGTCTATGGCTGGATGCCCGTGTGCTGGGTGATCGGCAAGGTCATGGGGTGGTTGTAGATGGAGCCCAACTGGCAGGAGCTGCACGACCGCCTGACGAGGCTGACGATGAAGAAGCTCAGGCCACTCGGAAGCAGGTGGTTCAATGGCTGCCTTGGCGGAGAGAGCAGAAAGGCCGAGTACGTCGACACGATGGTCTCCCAGATGCGCTACTGGTGGCGCTCGTGCTCAGAGCAAGGGGGCCGAGACAGGGTGCGGAACGTCATGGCTGACCTGGAGCTCGCAGAGCAGGAGGTGGGCTAGATGCCGCGCAGGGAAAGGCCCACGGCCGAGCAGGTCGAGAAGATGGTCGCCCTCCACGAGAAGGGCTACAGCTACCGAATGATCGGCGAGAGGTTCGGCATCGGCGAGGCAACAGCCTATCGGCTGGTGACCTCCCACCTAAAGACGAGGGGCGGTGGCGGCAAGTGAGCGCGGATAGGCTCGTCGTGCGCCACCACCACGAGCCGACCGTCGAGGACGTGCTGCGGGAGGTTGCTGAGAAGTGGCTCGATACCTACCGCTGTACGAAGTTCGAAGACGCAGTAGTTGCCGAGTACGCCGCACAGTGGCGGCTCAAGGAGGGCTAGATGGGCTTCTGGGATGAGGCGTGTGGCGAGCTGCCGCCCAAGACGTGCGGCAACTGCCTGAAATGCGACACGTACCGCGATGAGCGCGGGCACACGTACGACCCGTTCTGCGAGGTCAAGGGACACGACAAGGAGATGTGGGAGCGCCTGGTCGAGCGGTACGGCATGTGCCGCATGGAGGGGTACGACCACTACCCCGTGTTCCTGGACGAGCCGACCGACTCTGCGCTCTGCGGTGGCGACGGCTACGAGAGGAGGTACGCATGAGCAACACGGTCTGCTTCGCGTTCGGGCTTCTGCTCGGTGCGACGCTCGGCGTGCTCGCCATGGCGATCGTGGCGGGAGGTGGAGAGTGAGCGGGCTTTTCGAGCAGTTCGTGGACGAGCACGGCAACATCCACGTGCGGATAACAGACACCTGCTGCGTGCTCACCAAGGAGGAGGAAGCCGCGGCAATCGCCAAGTTCGAGGCGCTCAAGTGTGAGAACGCCAAGCTGAGGGAGCTGGCACAGAACCTTCGAAGGGTAATTCCTGCCGACGTTGTTGGCGTGGTCATAGGCGCGAACACCGACCACCCGAGCCATTACAGGTTCGACAAGGCGTTTCGCGAGCTTGAAATAGAGGTGTCCGATGAATGAGATTGCGCGTCTGTGCAGCATTCTCGCCAAGCAGGGCGTGCCATTCGAACACAGCGGAGGCGGCGGCATCACGTTCTGGCTGGGCGGCAACGAGTGCTGGATGAACCCAACGGATGACGGTGGCCTATACGGCGGCGTCGGCTTCCTGCCTTGGATGTGCGGCCACATGAAGGACGCGGAGCATGCCCTGAGTTGGTGCAAACGGATGCTGGGAATGGAGGTGTCAGATGGCTGAGGTTCAAGCAGGTTGGAGCAGGCCCGTGCCGCTCCCCTGCCCGTTCTGCGGATGGAATGGCGTTCATATGCGCAAGAAGACGCAGCTTCGGGAGTCCGTGACTGGC
>JAFUBJ010000521.1 GCA_017460265.1 Atopobiaceae bacterium
CGAGAACGATATTTGCTTTCGTGCCACTTTTGCAGCATGGCGAGAACGAAATACCGTTTGGTGCCACGTGTAACCGCGCGTGACCACCTCGTCGAGAACGTCATATCGTTTGGTGCCACAAATAGAGGGCAGAAACCCCTCTCTTCGGGGCTCTGATGAACCTCGGACGTGGTACCAAACGCCAGGAGGTTCTCGCGTTCGCTCAAAAGTGGTACCAAACGCAATGACGTTCCCTCTGCTTGTTATAAAGCGCCCAATAAGAGATAGAGACCTACCCAGCCGTCTGAATCCCGCTGAGCAGAAGCGATCGGCAGAGTCTCGCTTCCTTATCCGCAATGATCTTGTTGATGCGCCTTCGCAGCTTGAGGCCGTCAGTGCGCTCCATGACACGCTCTACAGAACGTATGAAGGAATCAAAGGCATCGACGCTTCGCATGTCTTCTGCCAGTGCGGGCAGCACTACAAGCTGTAGGTTCTGGTAGTCAAACACACGCCGTCTGTCTTCTCGTGCTCCCGCGACGCTGAAATGATCCCCTCCGTCATATTCGATGACAAGTCCATAGCGCTCCCAGTAGAAGTCGGGCGTTATCCGATCGTGCTTGAGAAGCTCGCGAAGTTGGCTATTTGGGTCAAGCGCACGATTCGCCGTTGGCTTTTCAAGGTGAAAACCGCCCAGTTTGGGACGCAGAACCATCCCCGCATACAGCGCGACTTCCGCAGGCGATCCCTGGCCGCCCACAATGGTTTCGCCAGCGATACGGGCGGCCTTCAAGCCATCGGCACCTCGAACGCGTTCAAGAAAGTCGCGCAGGTCAGACTCGCCAAGGAGTGACTCGATGTTATAGGTGGGGCGCGACTTGCGCGGATCAGTGGGGTCCAGCGAGAACGTTCCAGCAAGCTCGGAGGCCAAGGCGATGGAGCGAGCCATGGGCACGATGCGCTTGGTAAGGCTCCCTGGCGAGCAGCTCTTCTGTGCCTGTGCCGCCGCGTGAACCACGCAGAGCTGCGGACTATCGACAAAGAGCCTCACTCCATTGGCGAGCAACTCTTTTGCCAGCGCCCTGCTTTCGGGAACGATACGCCAGCACGAGCCCTTGGGAAGGGTTGCCCTGCAAACGTGACAATGGGTACGCACAAGACGTTTTCTGGCCTCAAGTGATGGAAAGCGTAGGTGAACAGTGCATTCCGGTGCCATGATGCCGAGGGTCTCGAGAGGGGAGAGCACTGTTGACCTGAACCTTGCTGACGTGCCATACGAGAAGTCCGAGGGCTCTTCGGTCGTTGGCTCCACGCGAAGCGGTGCGTCAATCTGGCGCGCGATGCGATAGGTTCGTATGGCATCGCTCCCCGCGATGATGATGTCCATGGCGTCTCCTTGCTACGTTTCCTGTTACAAGTTTCTCGCAGGTGAAAGCGTTGGATTCGGTCAATTTCAAATCGCGAAGCACTTCTCTTGCCGCTACCTTGCACTTTTCTGCAGGCAAGGGGAATCATGGCTGGTGATGCGTTGTAAGCCTTCGATGAACGCACTACCGTTGTTGGTTTGCGGTGCGTGGAGGAATCATGATGACAATGCCCAGGAGCATGTAAGAGCACAAAAAACGGCAGGTCGAGAACGGTATGCGCTTTCGTACCATTATTGGAGCGTGGCGAGAACGAAATACCGTTTGATACCACGTGTAACCGCGCGTCACCACCTCGTCTAGAACGTCATAGCGTTTGGTGCCACAAATAGAGGGCCAGAGCCTTTATCGACGACGGAAAAACGTGGTACCAAACGCAATGACGTTCCAACTGAGGCAACCCTCGTGGTACCAAACGCCAGGACGTTCTCGCTACCGCCTGTCGGTGGCACGAAACGTCAGGGGGTTCTCGGCTCCTTCCGCACCAGCCCGTGCGATACTAGCAAGTTGAGCACGACTAACCGAGGGGGAGGCCATGGCGGACATCGTCGACTACGTACGTGGTTGCAGGGACACGTTTGCGGAGCGTCCGCTTTGCCGCGTAGACAGCCTGGTCCTCTCGTGCCTCTCGTACCTGTGGATTCCCGAAGAGATACCCGAAGCCGCCACGCGTGAGGGCGTGGCCCTCATCGACCTCGACGAGGGCAAGACGCGCCTCTCGCTGACGGCGCCCATCGGAAACGGTGCCAACCACGAGCGCCTGCTGCAGGCCGTGGCAACGAGTCCGCGCTTCTTCAACGTGCGTGTCTGCCTTGCGACCGAGCAGTCCAGCCAGGAGCTGGAGCGCCAGTTTGCCGCCACGACCTTCCTCCTTCCTACGGGCGAGGCCTACGTGGCCCTGCGCGGGACCGATAACACCCTCCTGGGCTGGAAGGAAGACTTCAACATGGCCTTCCGCCGCACGGTGCCCGCGCAGGAGTCTGCCTGTGCATACTTGGCGCGCGTGGCGGCCGAGCTGGAAGGCCCCCTCTACGTGGGTGGCCATTCCAAGGGCGGCAACCTGGCCGTCTTTGCTTCCATGATGTGCGACGCGCTGGTCCGCGCGCGCATCGTGCGTTGCTACGACCACGACGGCCCAGACTTCACGGACGAGCTGGTGGCCGATCCCGCCTGGGCGGGGGAGTGGGACCTGGTCGAGAAGACCGTCCCGGGCGAGTCGCTCATAGGCCTGCTCCTGGGAAGCCACGGCAACGACCCAATCATCGTGAGCAGCTCGCGCGAGGGCGTGCTGCAGCATGACCCCTTCTCGTGGCTGGTCGACGGCACGGACTTTGCGCGCGAACGCGCACTCAGCTACGATGCCTATCGCACGGGAAAGCGAATAAACGCCTGGTTGCGCGGCATGTCCGTGGAGGAACGCGAGCGCTTTGTCGAAATCCTCTACCGCGTGGTGCGTTCGGGTGGCGAAGTGACCTTCTCGGGGCTGGTCAAGAGCCTGGGCGACGGCACGCTCTCGCTCATGCTGCAGCGCCTTGACGGTCTGCCCGAGGCCGACCGCGAGTTCTTCATGTCGTGCATGGGCGACCTTGCCGCCACGATCTTGCTGGGCCCCGCGCCCAAGACGCCCGTGACGGCTGCCGAGAAGGCAAGCGCCGCGGTGGAGAAGGTCGAAGACATCACGGCAAAGTTCAACGACACGATGGCCAAGTGGGAGAAGTACTTTGGCTGACCGCGGCACGACGCCTCTGGCCAGCAATGCTCAAGACGGTAAAAGGAGCAGGTAATGGATGCCAATTCGCGAAAGATCATGGGCCTTGTCAGCGAGATGAACATGCGCTTCGTGGTGCCCGTCTACCAGCGTCCCTACTCGTGGGGCGAGACGCAGTGCGTGCAGCTGTGGGACGACATCCTGAGCACGGGTCGCAAGCGCGGCTCGGCACACTTCACGGGCTCGATCGTGACCATCCAGGACGGCTCCATGTCGGAGCAGGGCGTGACGCCGCTTCTGCTCATCGACGGCCAGCAGCGCATCACCACCATCATGCTGCTGCTCATTGCCTTGGCGCGCTACGCCGAGCGGCATGCGGACAAGGACCTGCCGTTCTCGCGTGACGAGATTGTGCAGGGCGGCTACCTTACCAACCGCTTCCGCACGGGCGAGGACCACTACAAGCTGACGCTTTCCAAGACCGATAGGGCCTTTTACCAGGCATTGGTTGACAGCGTGGAGGCGGGAGGCGACGCTGCTCCGGCATCTTCCGACCCGACCTCGCGCCTTTCGCGCAACCTTGCCCTCTTCGAGGCGCGCGTCGAAGCGCTGGACGACGTGGCCTCGGTCTGGGCGGGCCTGCAGCGCCTGGAGGTCGTGTCCATCGCCCTTGCGCAGGGCTTCGACGACCCGCAGGTCATCTTTGAGTCCATGAACTCCACGGGCAAGGACCTCTCCACGGCGGACCTCGTGCGCAACTTCGTGCTCATGGGCTATCCCGTGGCGGAGCAGGGCGAGCTCTACCGCACGTACTGGCGACCCATCGAGGAGACGCTGGGCGTGGTGGGCTCTTCCTACGACGACGCCTTCGACGACTTCATCCGCTGCTACCTGACCGTGGCAAACGCACCCGAGCTCTTCACGGACCGTGATGCCTACCCGGCGTTCAAGCGCCACGTGCTGTCGCGCGGGTATGCCGAGGGCGACCGCATGAAGGTCTTTGCCCTGCGCCTGCGCCGCTTTGCGGGCTACTATGCCGCTGCGGTACGCGGTGCCTTTGCCGGTGACGATGAGATCACGGACGCGCTCAGGCGCATCGGCTGGCTGGATGTGCCCGCTGCCGTGCCGCTGCTCATGGAGTTGCTTGACGGCTATGAGCGCAAGGACTTCTCGCGCGAGAGCCTTCTGGAGATGCTTTGCACACTCGAATCGTACCTCTTCCGCCGCGCCGTCTGCGACTGCGAGGGCAGCGCGCTTGCGGCCTTCCTGCCGTCGCTTGCCGCGCGTGTGAGCGCGACGCGCGAGGAGGAGGGCAACGTTGCGCAGGTGCTGGTGGCGGCGCTGCTCAACGAGGAAGGAACCTCCCGGCGCTTCCCGAGCGACGAGGAGTTTGCCCATGCGCTGCGCACGCGCGACATGTTTGGCTTTGCGGGTACGCACTACCTGCTGGCGCGTGTTGAGGACGAAGCCAACGCAGGCGCGCTGGAAGAGCTCATGGCGGGCAGCTGGGGAGTGGAGCACGTGCTGCCGGTGGGTGCCCTCAAGATGGACGAGTGGCGCGAGGCCCTGGGAGACGACCCCGAGCGCGCCTACGAGGAACACCTGGGCGCCCTGGGCAATCTGGTGCTGACCGATGCGGGCTTTGACCTGCAGGAATGTGCGCTGTATGCAAAGCTTGGCCGCCTGCGTCCCGCAGGCAGGCTGGCAATGTGGGAAGGCGTGGAAGGCGCGACCATCTGGGGTGGCGACGCCATTGCGGCCCGCACCGAGGCGTTGGCGGCCCAGGCGCTTGCCATCTGGCAACTCCCGCAGCTCTCTGACGAGGACCGACGCGCGTATCGTGCGCTGGGCCGTGCAGCGACGGCCGCCGGCGCCACCTTCGCGGACCTCTTTGCGGCGGGCGTGGTCGAGATGGACGACGTGCTCGTGAGCGCCAACCTCATGTATGCGGGCCGAGCGACCGTGACCTCAACCGGCAAGATCATGCTGGCCAACGGCGAGATGTTTGACGACCCGACTGCGGCCTATGAGCGCTTCTTGGGCACGGTCGGTGCCGCGGCGGGCGGCCTCAACGGCTGGCTGTACTGGCGCCGTGGCGAAGGCGGCCCCACCCTGGACGAGCTGCGCCTGCGCCTCTAACGCATACCGATACGAAAGGGTTACACCCCTACGTATCGGTCGGTTTGTTAGCCAAGGTAAAACATTGCATAACCTCTTCTCCTTGCGTAAACTCATGCACATATGTGAACGAGCAGGGAGAAAGAAGGCATGGGCAACGACGGGAGCGACATCTCGAC
>JAFUBJ010000522.1 GCA_017460265.1 Atopobiaceae bacterium
ACAACGGCCAGGCCGACGCGCTGGTGTCCGACACGCCGCAGTGCGGGTACATGGTCGAGTCCGAGCAGCTCACGAACGGCGTCGTGCTTGGCCAGATCCCTGGCACCGAGGACCCCGACGGCCTGGGCATCAGACTGGTCAAGGACTCCCCGCTCACCCCGTTCGTGACCGAGGCCATGAACGCCATCCTCGACGACGGCACCGTCCAGGGCCTCATCGACACGTGGCTCAAGTCCTACACCACCGACATCCCGACGCTTGCCTAATTGCCTAAGCTGGGGCGTTTTGGCTCTGCGGCCAGGCAGGTGCTGCCTGGCCGCTTTTTTCTGCCTCGGTTAAGGTGCAGAGTGGTTGCTGCTAGAATGGGCGTTGTCGCTTCGAAGCCTGAGGGGTGAGTATCAAAGATGCCCGACAATTCCCAATTCAGCGTCAGTGCGGTCGAGCAGGAACGTGCCGCGTATCGTGCACAGGAACGTCGCCGTTCCGTCCTGACGAGCGTCGCGTCCTCCGTCGCGCTGGCTGTCGCGCTGATCGTCCTGCTCAAGTTCTCGCCCGGATGGCCCCGCGTCAAGGAGTCGTTCGTCTCGGCGGAGTACTTTGCCCTCGCGTGGCCCCAGGTGGTCGACGGCCTGCTCCTTAACATCCGCGTGCTGGGCGTGGCGCTGGTGGGCGTGGCCGTTCTGGGCACCTCTCTTGCCCTCATCCGCATGACGACCTCGGCCGTCATGTTCCCGCTGCGCGTGCTTGCGCGCTTCTACACCACCATCATGCGCGGCATCCCCATGATCGTGGTGCTCTACCTCATTGGCTTTGGCATCCCGGGCCTTGGCCTCTTTGGCCGCATCGACAAGGCGGTGCTCGGCACCATCGCGGTCATCATGAGCTACTCTGCCTACATCGCCGAGGTGCTGCGCGCGGGCTTCCAGGACGTGCACCCCTCGCAGCGCGCATCGGCGCGCTCGCTTGGCCTGACCACGGCCCAGACCATGTGGTACGTGATCATCCCCCAGGGCCTGCGCAAGATCGCGCCCGCCCTCATGAACGACTTCATCTCTATGCAGAAGGACGTGGGCCTCATCTCCACGCTCGGCGCGGTCGACGCGGTCCGCGCGGCCCAGATCGTGGTCGCCAAGACGTACAACTTCACGCCCTACGTGGTGGCAAGCATCCTCTTCATCCTGATGAGTGTGCCCTTCATCCTCATCAACGACTGGTATTCCGAGCGCCTGCGCAAGCGCGAGCAGACGGGAGGCATGGTCTGATGGCATCCACTGACTTCTCGCAGAACAAGAAGGTCCTGCGCATCGACAACGTGGTCAAGCGCTTTGGCGACCTCACCGTCCTTGACCACATCAGCTTTGACGTGCACCAGCACGAGACCGTGGCGCTCCTGGGCCCGTCCGGCTCGGGCAAGTCGACGGTCATGAAGTGCATCAACCTGCTTGAGCAGGTCAACGACGGCCAGATCTGGCTGGGCGATACCGACCTCACCGACCCGCGGGAGGACCAGGACAAGATCCGCTCGCGCATTGGCGTGGTGTTCCAGCAGTTCAACCTCTTCAGCCACATGACGGTGCTGGACAACGTGACCCTTGCCGCCCGCAAGGTGCACAAGTGGCCGCGCGAGAAGGCCGAGGACAAGGCCATGGGGCTGCTTCGCCGCATTGGCATGGACACCAAGGCCAAGGAGTATCCCGACCGCCTTTCCGGCGGACAGCAGCAGCGCGTGGCCATCTGCCGTGCCCTCATGATGGAGCCCGAGCTGCTCCTTCTGGACGAGATCACCTCCGCGCTCGACCCGCTTTTGGTGGGGGAGGTGCTCGAGATGGTGGGCGAGCTCAAGAAGCAGGGTGCCACGATCCTCATGGCGACGCACGAGATGACCTTTGCGCATGACGCCGCAGACCGCATCGTGCTGCTGCGTCGCGGACACATTGCCGAGAACGGCTCGCCCGAGGAGGTCATGGACAACCCGACCGACCCGGAGACCCAGCAGTTCTTTGCCGCGTACAACCGCGTGTAGGGTGGTGTTGACGAGGCTGCATGCTTGTTTCGGCCCATTGTTGGCGGATTTGTGTACCCTTTGCAGCAACTATTCGGACTCCGTTTTTGAGAGGCCGAATAATCGCTGCAAAGGGTACACTACGTTTATGTTGATTTGAACGCTAACGTGCACCTGACAGCTGCGGGGCAGCCTATACCTCTTCTATCGAGAGAACCCTTGCCTGCCCGTCGGAAGTGTCAAAGCTGATCACGTAATCGCGCGTTTCGCCCCTTGACTCACGATCCTTCAGGCGCTTGTGGGCCTTTTGGGCCTCTGACCCAGGCATGAGCGACCAAATGAGGTCTTGTCGGGCATGTGCCAGGGCCTCGCTTTCGAGCAGGCGCCTCTGCGCAGAGAGGTCACGCGCTCCCGCCTGTTCGATGGCCTCGATGACCTGGCCCATCACGTGGTCGAGCCCTCCCTGTTCCTCAAGGTCCTCCTTGGTTACCGAGAAGATCGTGAGCCCCAAGGCAAGGAGGTCGCGGTCGCGCCGCTTGTCGGCCACGATGCGCCTTCGCGTATGGGCGATGGCCTCCTCCAGCTCATGGGCAAGGGCTGCGTCCCCGGGGTTTCGGTCTGCGCGCACGGCGGCCTCGACAAGGGCGCCAAGCCCAAAGTGGTCCTCTCCGTCGTAGTTTAGCCCCACATTGCTTCCCGCAAACATGAGGTCAGGAACCCTGCTTTGGGCGTCGCTCAGGCTGGCGAGCTTCTCGCCCAGCCGTTTGCGCGGGTTGAGCTTGAGCGGCCAGAGGTCATAACCCAGCTCATAGGGCGGAAGCGCCGCAAGCGTGGCGAGAACCGCCTCCATGGGTGACCAGGCGTTCTCGACAATGCGGTCGATGGTCTCGAGCGCCCGCTCGGCCCCGCGGATCCAGCGAGCACCCTCCGCAAACGTGCGCAGTCGCTGGACGGTGGTGATGGGCTCGATGTCGTAGCAGACCGCCCCGTCGCGAGGATCCGCCCCGTCGCGCGAGAACCTCCCGCAGAGCTCCATCCCCAGCATGAGGTGGACGGCCGGCTCCATCACGCGCGCCAGCTCGACAAAGGTGAGCTCGGGGCATGCCGTGGCCAAGCCATCTCCCAGGTCAACGAACGAGTCTGGCGGATAGGTGCCGGTCCTGAACGCGCACCGAAGGCCCTCGGCCCGGATGCGCGTCTCCTTTGACGTCACGAGCACGTCGATGGGCGCGTCGGTGACGGCGCCGCCCAGACCCGCCTGGTCAAGCGCCTCGGCAATCAGCCTTCTTCTCCAGCGCTTTGTGGGGCTGGGGTCGGGGAGAGTGATGTCGCAGCGGTTGCTGAGCCTGCGCTCCTGTCCGCTGGAGCGCAGCGACCGGATGATGCGAAGTGACGTGAGGGAATCGAGGGTTATGAACACGGGCGCCTCCCTGCGTTGCTGTTGGCAAAATAGTGTACCCATTACAGCGGTTATTCGGACTCCATTTTTGAGAGGCCGAATAGTTTGCGTAAAGGGTGCACTATTCGCACGGAGGGACGCCATGGAGAACCAACAGCTGGTCGATATCGTCAACGCGCTCAGGCTGGAGCTCGGGGGACGCGGGTTTGGCCGCGTGATCATGCTCTGCCGCGCGGACGACCCGGACGCGCAGGCGCTGCGCACCTACCTTGCGCGCTGGGGGCTTCAGGTCATGGTTCCTCCCGCGGGCGAGCAGGCGTGGATCGACGCCGCGGCAGACGCCCTCGACCAGGGCAAGGACGTGGGTGACTCCCTGGCCCGCCTTGCGGCGCTTCTCGCGGACGGTTCCGAGCACGGCGCGCAGGCCGTGGTCGTGCGCACGGCGGCGCTTGCCGAGCTTGTCGATGCCTGCGGGCAGAGCCTTCCCGTGGTCGAGGTCTGGGATGATGCGCTGTGCGTTCCGCACATCAAAAACGTCGTCTTTGACATGGGCGGGGTGCTGCTTAGGTGGGAGCCGCTCGCCTATGCGCGCATGGCCTGCGACAACGACGAGGACGCGCGTCTTTTGGCTGACGCCGTCTTTGGCTCGCAGGAGTGGGCCTGGCAGGATGCCGGCGCGGTGGGGGAGGACACGGTTGCCTGGACCTCCAAGCTCCGCGTGCCGCCGCGGCTTCATGACGCGGTGGACCAGCTCGTCCACCACTGGCACGACGCGCGCGCCTTCATGCCCCAGACGGGCGAGCTCGTGAAAGAGCTGAAGGATGCCGGCCATGGCGTCTACCTGCTCTCCAACGCGGGCGAGTCGTTCAAGAAGTACTGTGCGCAGATTCCTGGCTACGACTGCTTTGACGGCGTGGTGGTGTCCTACAGGGAGCACGTGGTCAAGCCCGACGAGCGAATCTATCGCATCCTCCTCGAGCGCTACGAGCTGGAGCCCGAGTCGTGCCTCTTTGTGGACGACACAGAGAAGAACGTCGAGGGGGCACGGCGCGTGGGCATGTGGGGCTGGCGCTTTGACGGCGACGTGGCGCGCCTCCGCCGAGCCCTGCTGGGAACGTGGTCCTAGACAAGAGTGACAAGTAGCCGCCCTTTGCGTTGTGACGTTTTGACGTTGCGGCGACCTCGCGTGTCTCGATACCATGGGCATGGCCCTCACGGCCCGACAAATTGTCGGAACCGAGGTCCAAAAGATGCTAAATATTGAGCATGTGAGTTGGTATTGCCAGTGGCTAAGCTTGGTGCTGACGGTGGTATTCGTGCATATATGCCGTTCTTCGAGGGCAACATGCCACCATGGCATAACAGACGGGCGCCTGTTGCTTCACAATAGGGATAGGCACGTCGTAAGAAGAGCGGCATGACCGCAACAGGGAAAGGACGGATGATGGCAGACTACAAGTCCGATATCGAGATCGCGCAGGAAGCCACGATGCTTCCCATCTCGCCGGTGGCGGCAAAGGCGGGCCTAGCCGAGGACCTGCTTGAGCACTCCGGCACATACCTGGCCCAGGTCGCC
>JAFUBJ010000523.1 GCA_017460265.1 Atopobiaceae bacterium
ATGACCTCGGCTTTGTTGGCAGCAGCGTCGGCGTTGACGTCGGCCTCAGCATCGGCAGCATCAGCCAGCTCCTCCACAGCGGCCGCGACAGCCTCTTCGGCTGCCTCCTCGGAAGAAACGGCCTCGTCGGACGCCAGAGCCTCCTCGGCTTCCGCCGCGCCGCCCGGCGTCAGCACCTCTTCTGCCTCGGGCTCGGGTGTCTGGTCGATCTTTACCTTGGGAGCCTTCGTCTCCTCCATGCGCTAACCCTCCTCAGGCGAAGGCGCCTCGACGGGGCTCGCCATGGGCACCGTGATCTCGGTCGGGTAGTCGGGCGAAGACGAGGACGGAGCCAGCGTCTCATAGGTCGCAGCACCCACGTAACTTCCCGCCTCAACGGACGGCGACTCGGAAACGTCCAGGTACTCGGGCTTGGGATCAAGCGAATCCGGCTCCACAAACTCCAGCACGATGCGGTCGATGCTCTTTCCGCACAGGGCCGACAGCCCTTCCTCGAGCCGGGCGTGCAGGCGCGCGCCCTCCTCCGTCACGTTGATGGCATGGGCCGGCCTCACGCGCACAAAGACGCGCACGTGTCCTCGACGCTTGGCCACCACCGTCACGCGCTCGGCAAAGAAGTCGTGGTCTTCCTCCACGATATGCGCAGCCTGCGAAGAGATGGCAGCCGTAGTAACGGTGACCTCGTCCCCGCTCTGCTTGGTCACGACCACGGTCTTGGACTTTCTGGGCGTAAAGATGGCGCGCCCCAGCGAAACGAGCACGCCCAACGCCGTAATGCCCAGCGCGACCTGGACCATCGTGACATACCAGTTGACGGTCATGAGCGTGGTGGCGCCGCGCGTCCAGGGGCCAAACCACGGCAGCGCAAGCGTGACCAGAGCTACGATGCCAGAAACTCCAAACAAAAACAGGCAGATGCGCTTGAAGGCGTTCATGTGCCTTGCCCCCTTTGATTCGTGCGAGCAAATGCGGCCGTGTGGCCTCGAAGACTAGGATACCGCTTTGCGCCGCGCCAAACGCCTAGACTTCCTTTGAGGGGATATCCTTCTGCTTGCCTTTGCCAGGGCGAGCCCAGACGAAGGCTGACTAAGATTTGAGCCTTTGGGCCTTTCTCGCGCATATATACATCCGCGCCGCCCTTTCAGCTTTCTCGCTGGATAAACTATGAGCGTTGCGCAACACGGATGTGCCGCATGGACGAGCAGTTTGGCAGCCCAAGTAACAAGATTGACTACCTGTACCTGCCCGATGACGAGCTTGAGGCAACTGGCAAGATCGAGGTCACCCAGGAGATTCCTGCGGTGAGCGACCTTGGTTCTACCGGTGAGTTCCTCCTTGCGGACGAAGACCTTATCGTGCCCGTAGTGGCAACTCCCATCCGCACCGACGGCACGGAGGCCGAGGTCTACGGCCTTGACATCCCCAAGCCGACGTATGACGACCGCCCCGCCATGGCGCAGAGGTCATCGTTGCTCCCGATTCCCACGTGGGCGGTTGCTGCGCTGGTGGGAGGCCTTCTTGTTATTCTTTTGGGCACGCTAGTCCTCCCCCGCTGCACCGCTCCCAAGCAGAAGGAGACGCCCGCCCCCACTCCCACCCCTGTCGAGAAGGTCAAGCCCGAGATTGAGCCGGCGCTTTCCGCGGAGGACGTGCGCGCGCTTGTGGGCTCGCTTTCCTATGACGGTGCCGACGTCAAGATTCCCACGGGCGACGTTGCGGTCGAGGTGAAGGACGGTCACGTCGTGGTCGCGCACACGCTGCAGTCGGTGGAGGGTGTTGACGCCACGGCGCTGGTCAACGACTCCAGCCGCCGCGCCGCCGCCCTTGCCAGCGGCCTTACCAAGCAGCGCGTGGACGCCGCGGAGGATAAGGAAGGGACCGAGTTTTCCAAGCTCACGTGGGTTGTGCGCCTTGCAGATGGCAGCGTGCTTCTTGCGGTTGACGAGGCGGGCGGAACCCTGCGCAAGGCCGAAGGCGCACTGGGACTGATCGCCGGAGCCAAGGGCTATGTTGTCTCGCCCGACCTGCTTGCCGCGCTGGGAGAGAACTCTGGCCTGTCCGCACAGGCAGGCGAGGCTCCCACAGACATCAACGGTGCGGCCATCTCTGCCACGGCAGCCTTCCCGCACGAGGAGCCCGAGCCGGAGCCTCAGCCGGAAGAGCAGGCGCAGGCCGAGGAGACCTACGTAGAAGAGACGTACTATCCCCAGGAGACGTACGTCGAGGAGACGTACGTGGAGGAAACCTACGTCGAGCCAACCTATGAGGAACCCGCCTATACCGAGCCCGTCAATGAGGAGCCCACGTACGAGGCGCCCGCTGATGCTGGCGGCTACGAGGAGTTCAACTACCAGGGCGACGGCGAGGGCGAGGGCGAATAACTTGG
Organism: Atopobiaceae bacterium; assembly: GCA_017460265.1. GTDB lineage: Bacteria > Actinomycetota > Coriobacteriia > Coriobacteriales > Atopobiaceae > UBA1367. The sequence goes on from JAFUBJ010000523.1 coordinate 2,387, forward strand.
ACACCCGGGGCGGAGGCTTCTGTCCCAGATGACAAGAAAAGACCTAGTCCCAATCCACCACGCTTGGGCAGAGAGCCTTTCTTCCGTTATACTAGTCACATTTCAAGCAGCTTCTAGTTCAGGGCGGAGGTAGCCACCGCCCCCAGGGCGTGGCGCAAACTATGGCTCTCACGAACAAAGAACAGCAGCTTAAACGTAGCCTTCCCTATACCAAGACCGCCGGAGCGCTCATCAGGAGCGGTGTTGCGACGCTTCTGTCGGCAACGCTTGTGGTTGGCAGTGTGCTTCCCGCGACCGCGCTCGCAGTGGAGAACGGCCAGGCCACAAACGGACAGGCCGTCAGCCAGCAGGCGCAGAGCAGCCAGCTCGCAGAGCTCAAGGCGTCGCTCGATGCTGCGCGCACCAAGCTGGATGCCGCAAAGAAGGAGGTCGACGCCAAGAAGCCGACCGTCGCCGCGGCTGAAGATGCCTATGCCAAGGCAAAGGATGCCGCCAAGAAGGCGACTGCCGCGGCAGACGAGGCCAACAAGCTCGCCTGCGACAAGTTGGCCGAATACCAGCAAAAGGCCCAGGCAGCAGCCGATGCCGCCGCCAACACGGCCAAGGATGGCCAGGTGGCGATCGAGACCGCCCAGGCTGCGGCAGACGCCGCGAAAACAAAACAAGACGATGCCCAGACGGCCCTTGCCGCCGCAAAGGGTGCCTCCGACGCAGCCGCCAAGGCAGCCCAGGATGCCGGTGCCACCGACGAGGCCATCTCCGCCGCCAAGACCGCTGCTGACGAGGCGGCAAAGGCGCTTGCGGATGCCCAGTCCGTCGCGGATGCCGCCCAGGTAGATGCCCAGAAGGCAGCCGATGACAAGGCAGCGGCGCAGGCAACGCGCGACGCCGCGGTCGCCGACCTCGCCACCGCAGAGTACGCGGTCACCGCGGCAGATGCCGCCGTCACGGCCGCACAAGAGGCGCTCGACAAGGCCCAGGCAGACTATGACGCCCGGGTTGCCGCACAGACTCCGGAGAACATCGCCTCCGCAAAGACCGAGCTCGAGAACGCGCAGGCCGCTCTCGCCGCCGCGCAGGACGCCCAGAAGGCAGCCGAGCAGGGGCTCACAGATGCCAAGGCCGCCCAGACTGCTGCGGAAGAGGCGCTCTCCCCCGCCCAGCGGGAGCTTGACGCCAAGGCAGAGGCAAAGGCAGCCGCTGACGCAGCCGCAGAAGATGCGCAGGAAGCACTTGCCACCGCGCAGGGCGCCCTCAAGGCGCAGCAGGATGCCGTCGATGCTGCCCAGGCCGCACTCGACCAGGTAGACGCACACATCACCGCCGCAGAGCAGAC
>JAFUBJ010000524.1 GCA_017460265.1 Atopobiaceae bacterium
GGCAGGTGCCTGGTTGTGATGCTCCGGGGGAGAAAGGGGACCCCTCACATGCCGGGAAGACGTTGCATGTGAGTATCGCTCGCACCCACACTCCCCATAGTTGCTAGCTGATGAGCACCCTTTTGACCCCTCTTAGGGGACAGAAGGCCCCCAAAACGAGAGGCTTGCTGCGAGGCCGTTGTATGATGCTTGCGTATGTCATTACCAGAGAAAGGGACAGTATGGCAATTCACAACTTGACTCCAGCAACTAACGGCAACGTGTATGTTCCCATGAGCGAGCGTGACGGCGACGAGTCCGTTGTCTGGTTCACGCGCGACATCTCTCCGGAGGGCCTGCGCAAGGCTGTCGCCAAGGTGGCCCCGTACCTGACGGGCAGGGTTGCCGTGAAGCTCCACACGGGCGAACAGCACGGACCCAACATCATCCCTTCCGCGTGGGTCAAGGAGCTCATCGAGTCCGACCTCCCCGATGCCACGATCATCGAGACCAACACCTACTATGCGGGCGACCGTGACACTACCGAGAAGCACCTCAAGACCCTTGAGGTCAACGGCTGGACCTTCTGCCCGGTGGACATCACCGACGACGAGGGCTACGTGGAGTTTCCCGTTGAGGGTGGGCGCTGGTTTGACACCATGGCCGTAGGGTCTCACCTGCCCAACTACGACTCCATGCTTACGCTCACGCACTTCAAGGGCCACATGATGGGCGGCTTTGGCGGGTCCAACAAGAACATCGGCATTGGTTGCGCCTCCGGCAAGGAGGGTAAGAAGTGGATTCACGCCCAGACTTCCGACAACGGCAAGAGCTGGGGCGCGCAGTGGAGCGTGGCACAAGAGGAGCTGATGGAGAAGATCACCGAGTCCACCAAGGCGACCATCGGCCACTTTGGCGAGCACGTGGTGTACGTCAACGTCATGCGCAATATGAGCGTGAGCTGCGACTGCGAGGGCACGGCCGCCCAGCCGGTCGTCACGCCCAACGTGGGCATCCTTGCCTCGACGGACATCTGCGCCATTGACTCCGCATGCGTTGACCTGGTATGGGCTATGACCGACGCCGGCCTTGTGCACAACCACGACCTGGTCGAGCGCATCGAGAGCCGTCACGGCCTGCGTCAGCTCTCCTACATGCACGAGATGGGCATGGGCAACTGGCGCTACAAGCTGCTCGACCTTGATGCCGGCGAGGCAGAGGTGTCGGTCGAAGACGCCGTGAAGCACGTGGTCCCGTTTGAGGGATAGCAAAGACAGCGAGGTGGGGCTCAGGCGCCTCACCATGCAATGGTATACGCGCGGCACAAGCCGCGTGGGAAGGACACTGCTGGATCGAAGGGAGAGATTGCAGTGGATGTTACAAGAAGAAGTTTTGTTGGTGGCGGACTTGCGGCGCTGACGCTCATGCTGACGGCGTGTGGCGGCGGCTCGAGCTCGGGCGAGGCTGACGGCGGCGCGGCTGACGGCGCTGCAAACGAGAACTACGAGGTCAAGTTTGGCGCTACGGTCACCGACGCCGGAGAGTACGTTGACCGCATGATCATCGACTTTGGCGACAGCACCCCGTCTGGCATCGAGAACGACACCTTCGAGGTGCTCATGACCTCCACCGTTGACTACGGTGAGGCCAAGGGTCAGCCGTACGCCTACTACGATGCCACGGCTCCGCTCGAGGTCGTCAAGACCGAGGTCGATGGCAGCAAGGCCATCGTGTACTTCAACCAGGCCCAGGCTCCCGTCCTGACCTGGCTGGCCGAGGGCCGCAACTATCCTGCAGTCCTGAGCTTCACCGTCAACCAGAAGAAGGAGCTGACGCTCACCACCAAGGACGGTCGCGAGCTGGCCTTCACCGGCGGCTTCACCTCTGCTGCCACCTCGTACAAGGACCTCGAGAACGACGAGGTCGCGGCCTTCGAGGACGTTCAGGACGAGAGATACTACCAGTTCCACAAGGGCACCAACGACA
>JAFUBJ010000525.1 GCA_017460265.1 Atopobiaceae bacterium
TCTCGCCATGATTATCACGAGCTTCATGAGGGTCACCGCAAGCGAACGTGCAAAGGCAGAAACGTCCGTCCGTAGCGAGGTTACCTATCTGTGTCTTCAGCTGCAGTCCCTTGGTGAGCGTACCGAGGCGTTTAAGCAGGTCGTGAGCTCAATGGGAACGGACTCGCAGAAAGTGGAGTCCGTCAGTCCCAAGGAGTATCGGCTTCTGACCGATCCCGTCGGAGACGTTCTTGAGGGATATACGCTTTCCGGGACAGGCACCGTGGCCATCGTCTCCGACAACGTAGTGGTTGCCTCTGATGACGAACGCGTTCCCGTTGGAAGCGATGTGCGCGAACTTCTGGGAGAAGAGGTTCTTGCTGCCGTCGATGCGAGCCTCCAAGACAACTCGATGCAGGTCATACCTTATAAAGGGGTGTTTGACGAGCCTGGCGGGGAAGGCGCGTATGGCGCCGAAGATGACGAGGCCTACCTGCTTTCTGGTCAGCAGGGCGACTACACCGTGATGATCATCGAGCCGGTGAGCATGGTCTTCAGGAACCGAGGCGCCATCATGGGTCGCGAGACCTTTGCAAGCCTCATTATTCTGACGGTGCTCGGCGCGATTGTCGACCGCCTGCTCGACCTTCTTGTTGCGCAGCGTATCGACAAGACAAACGATGCGCTTGTTCGCATTACCTCGGGTCACCTCGACGCGCGCGTAGAGGAGGAGGGGACGCGTGAGTTCAAGTCATTGGCGGCGGGCATCAATTTGACGGTCGACGCGCTGCAGGGATGGATTGCCGAGGCAGAGTCGCGCCTTGACTCCGAGCTTGCCGCCGCGCGAACGATTCAGGAGTCTGCCCTTCCTCGTACGTTTCCCGCCTTCCCCGACATCCCTCGGTTTGACATCTTCGCGATCATGGACCCCGCGCGCGAGGTTGGCGGAGACTTTTATGACTTCTTCCTTGTGGGTGACTCTGGACCTGATGCGGGCAAGCTGCTCTTTCTTGTTGCTGACGTATCTGGCAAGGGTATTCCTGCGGCGCTCTTCATGATGAAGGCCGCCGCAAAGGTCAGGAGCGAGCAGGAGAACGGTACCGACTTGGCTCAATCCGTCAAGGCCGTGAACAGGGAGCTTGTTGAGGGTAACGATTCCTGCATGTTCGTCACGATGTGGGTCGGCGTGCTGGACTATGCGACGGGACACCTGGTGTACGTAAACGCGGGACATAACCCTCCGCTCTTCTGGCACGAGGGAGCTGGCTGGCAGTGGCTGAAAGACAAGTCGGGCCTCCCGCTGGGCCTTCACACGGCAGGCAGATACCAGGCTTACTCCCTTGATTTCCAGAAGGGTGACAAGATCATCGTCTACTCTGACGGCGTGACTGAGGCAATGAACGTCGACAGGCATCTCTACGGGGAAGAACGGCTTGAGGCTACGCTCAATGCAAGCTGCAACGAGCATCCCGAGGCAATCGTCAAGGCGGTGCGCAGCAGCGTTGCCTCCTTTGCGCAGGACGCCGAGCAGTCCGATGACATCACCATCCTGTCGCTTGAGCTTGGGTAGCCGTATGCTGTAATGAGCGGTGAGAGGCCGTTTGACGGCTTGTGGTACGTGGAGGGGAACGCCATGGAACTCTTTGCGGGACTTCGGACCTTCAGCTTTGGCGCGATTGCGCTTCGCCTGGTTGGTGCGCTTGTCTGCGGCGCGGCGGTGGGGCTTGACCGAGAGATGCGCAACAAGAAGGCCGGTCTCAAGACGCACGTGCTGGTGTGCCTGGGGGCGGCGCTTTGCATGATTGTGTCGGAGTGCATCATCTTGGGGAGGGAAGGGGTTACCACCGATGCCACGCGCATTGCGGCAAACGTGGTGACTGGCGTAGGCTTCCTCTGCGCCGCAACCCTTATGACCAGAGGAAACGGGTCACTCCACGGTCTTACGACGGCTGCGGGCCTCTGGTCCACCGCCGTCATTGGGCTTGCCTGCGGTACAGGCTGGGTTGAGGTCGGGCTGCTTGCCTCGGTGATCATCCTGCTCGTGTTTGCCGTGCTTGGGCGCGTCGATGCCTACATCAGCCGCATCTCTCGCGGCTTCGACCTCTATGCGGAGCTTGTAGGCTACGAGGAGGTTCCCCAGCTGCTCGACGTCCTTCACGAAAACGATGTGCACTTCAGCGACCTGCACGTCTCCAAGAGCCCCGTGGGGACCGCAGTCGTGCAGCTCTGCGCCACCACGCAGCATCTGGGGGAGAAGGAAGCTCTGGCAGAAAAGCTCCGCTCCCTTGATTGCGTCCGCTACCTCGAAACGTTCTAGGCTGCTACGGCGTCCTCGTCTTTGCGTAGGCCGGCAAGGCCGAGCGACAGCACGACGCCTCCGGCTGCGACGAGCACTAGCGGAGTGGAGGACGCCTCGTCACCGGTTGCGGGAAGTGCAGCTGCCGCCAAGGGGCGACTTGCTTGCGGGGTGTCAACGATGGTCGGAACGGGGGAGGGCTCCACCTGAGGCTCCGGCTCCGGCGTCACGTCTTCTTGGTCTGCGGGAATCTGGCCAGTAGCGACGTAAAGGAGATAGTAGTCGTCGTACAGACCCAGACAGGCATCCATGCCTGAGTTAACGCTGAAGGACTTGTCGATGACCATCTCCCATGAGCCATATCGGTTGTAGAAGAAGTCGGGCGAAGCGCCGTTCTCGTCGCCGTACAGCTCCATGTTGCGCCGCTTGAGCCGCTCAAGCCCCTCAGGGTCGTTCCTGTAGGATGCGATGCGCAGCTCGTTGCGGGCCGTACTCACGGCGCGGGCAATCTCTTCGATGCTGGCACCAGATTCCAGCATGCTCACCAATATGGCATAGAGCGAAAAAAAGGCCCTGATGATAGTCGCTTCTTTGCTTTCGGCCTGCAGCTACGGCAATTGGGTCGGTCCAGTCAGCGTCCGCATATTGCTTGAGGCTACCCTCATGGCTGGGAGCAAAGCCGTAGATTGCTTCGGGGTTCACGACGATGTCAGCCATCGCGTAGGGATTGTTGCGCGGATCGTGGACGTAGGCAAAGCCGGTTGCCTGAGCACCAGCGCCTGCCGAACCCTGCGCTTCCAGCGCCTCAGCGGCCGTGGTGTCTTCCGCCTCCACGGAAACCTCGGCATCCTCCGTGGGTGAAGGGACGGCTTCGTCTTCCACGGGAATAACGTTATCGGTGCTGGTATCATCAGCCAAATCATCCTCAGCCGTCGGCGTCTGCTCTGCCTCTGGTGACTCTTCGCCAGTTGCTTCGCCTTCGCCATCGGTCTGCGACAGCTCATCCAATGGTTCGACCTGCGCGTTGGGAGGAGTGTCATCGTTGGTCGCGCCCATTTCTTCCGCCTGCGCGATTCCCGGCATTGATCCAACAAGGATGGCAGCCAAGAAGAGGGTGATGACAAGATGAGCCTTGCCGGTTGGACGAGTATCTCCTGCTGTACCTTTAGAGTTCACTGTGGTCTCCCGTATGCTGACGTCAACAACGCATTGCATAAATTTGCTTATCAGTACGCTATTTGCTTTGGCAGATTAAGACCAGGTCTTTTCTCACCATGAAGATGATGGAGCTACTGCGGTCGAAGGCAAGAGGAGGCCTCTGACCCGCCTTTTCTGCCGTATCCTATTGCGCTGCTTGCAAGTTTGCCCCCCATTCTGTCAAGGAGCCACACACCATGCCCGACCGCAACGATCTCTCTCGCTATCGCCTTTCGTTCCACATTGCGCCCGAGCACGGCTGGCTCAACGACCCCAACGGGCTCTGCCAGTTTCGCGGTCAGTATCATGCGTTCTACCAGTACAACCCCCTGTGGCCCCAAAAGGACACCAAGCACTGGCGCCATGTTGTGAGCGCGGACCTCGTCCATTGGCACGACGAGGGAACGGCGCTCGTGACAGACATTCCCGAGGACCGCAGCGGGGTCTATTCGGGCTCTGCGCTGATTGTGCCTTGCGCGGCCTCGGATGGGGGAGACCTCATGTGCCTGTACTACACGGGAAACGTCGTCTATCCCGGAGGTAAGGAGGCAGGCTACGACTATGTCCACACGGGCCGGGAGGCAAACGAGATCCTGGTCACGACCGAGGACGGCCAGACGTACTCAGAGAAGCGCGTGCTGCTGCGCAACGACGACTATCCCGACGTCTGCACCCAGCATGTGCGCGACCCTAAGGTGTGGGAGCAGGCCGGAGCCGCATACATGCTCCTTGGTGCCCGCAACCTTGACGACGTTGGCTTCTGCCTGCTCTATGAGTCTGCGGACGGCATCGAGTGGCGTCTTAGGTCGCAGATCCGCTCTCGGGAGAAGCTCGGCTATATGTGGGAGTGTCCCAACATTGTGCAGCTTGGCGGGCATGACTTTTTGGCCATCTGCCCGCAGGGACTTGAGGAGCAAGAGCTTTGCTGGCAGAACAAGAACCAGGCAGGGTACATCCCTCTTACGGAGAGCGTCCTTGACGCGACCGTGGTAGATGGCGACGCGTTTGTCGAATGGGACCATGGCTATGACTTCTATGCGCCGCAGGTATTTGTGGACGATGCCGGCAGGCAGATCCTTATTGGCTGGATGGGAAGCTTTGGCGACCCATGGACGGCAGCGCCGCGCGGTCTCGACTGGTGTCACTGCCTGACGGTCCCGCGCGAGCTGACGATAGGCGCGGATGGCCTGCTCCGCCAGCTGCCCGTGGCAGAGTATGACGCACTGCGGAAGGAGTGCGTGGAGCTGGCGCCCGGCGTTGCCCACAGCTGTGCCGACCACCGGCTGGACATCGTGCATGCCGGCATCAAGGGCGAGGGTTGCCTCACGCTTGATGGGGCGCTCGAGCTGGCTTGTGCGGATGGCAAGCTCTCCGTGCGCTTCCTTGACGAGGAGGTGACAGCGGGTAGGCCTGCCCGTTCCGTTCTGCTCGACAGCCTCAAAGACCTGCGGATCCTTGTGGACACCTCTGCGGTGGAAATCTACGCAAATGGGGGATCGACGGTCTTCTCGACGCGCTGGTTCCCCACGGCAGAACAGCTGTCGGTGCGCCATACGTTCGATGTCTCTCAGGCAGAGGCTTACCTTCTGGAAGACGCCCTGGAAAACGTCTTTGCATAGCCCGTCTACCTCGCGCTCTTTTCCGTTTGGCGGATAGTTCGCCAGCAGGGTGACAAGACGCCGCGTGCCGCGCCGTACAATGGGCGCGACACGCGGCGTTTCGTCAAAGGAGGCACTATCATGGGCAAGTTTGTTGTCAGGTCAACCGACAAGGGTGCGCGCTTCAATCTTGTTGCGAGCAATGGGCAGGTAATTGCCACGTCCCAGACGTACAAGGCCGTACGGTATTGCCTGAGTGGCATCGAGAGCGTTCGCGTCAACGCCCCCGTTGCTGCCATCGAGGACCAGACCAAGGAGGACTTCGCCGAGGAGAAGTGCCCCAAGTTCCAGATCTACCAGGACAAGGCAGGGGAGTTCCGCTTCCGCCTGCTGGCCAAGAATGGCCAGAACATTGCCGCATCCGAAGGCTATACCGCCCTCAAGAGCTGCCTGAACGGCATCGACA
>JAFUBJ010000526.1 GCA_017460265.1 Atopobiaceae bacterium
ATCGAGGATGCCGAGAGCTGGCGAGCCATCCAGGACATCTTGGAGGAGCGCGTCCACGCGGGCGTCGAGGTGCGCGTATTCTATGACGACATGGGCTCCATCGGCTTCGTCAACACCGACTTCGTGAAGCGCCTCGAGGCCAAGGGCATCATGGCAAAGGTGTTCAACCCCTTCATGCCGGGCCTCAACCTCTTCCTCAATAACCGCGACCACCGCAAGATCACGGTCATCGACGGCCGCGTGGGATTTACCGGCGGCTCCAACATCGCCAACGAGTACTTCAACATCACGCATCCCTATGGCCACTGGAAGGACACGGGCGTGAAGCTGGTGGGACCTGCCGTGCAGAGCCTGACGACCGCATTCCTCGAGATGTGGAACGCCTCGGCCGAGCACGACGTGGACGACACCATGTTCAGGAAGTACCTGCCCCAGGTCCTGCCCAACCCCGACGCCCAAGGCTTTGTGCAGCCCTACGCGGACAACCCGATGGACGACTACCCCGTGGGCGAGGACGTCTATATCTCGGTTGCCGAGTACGCTAAGGACTACGCCTGGTTTGTCACCCCCTACCTCATCATCACCGACGAGATGGAGCACTCCTTGCGGCTTGCCGCACGTCGTGGCGTTGACGTGCGCATTATTACGCCGGGCATCCCTGACAAGAAGATGGTGTATGGCCTGACGAGGTCGTACTACTACAACCTCGTCCGCAGCGGCGTGCGCGTCTTTGAGTACGCGCCGGGCTTCTGCCACTGCAAGATGAGCGTGGCTGACGACGCGCTGGCCACGTGCGGAACCATCAACATGGACTACCGCAGCCTGTATCACCACTTTGAGAACGGCTGCCTCTACTATGGCTGCGACGCCGTGGCCGACACCACGGCCGACTTCGAGTGGATGTTCGGCCAGAGCCGCGAAGTGACCGAGCAGTACCGTGACCCGGCAGCGCACATGCGTCTGTGGTACGCCATCCTCAGGTTGGCATCGCCTTTGATGTAGGACTGCGGAACGGAAGTGGCTCGTGAAGGACACGCTGTTACAGGAAATAAGGGAGCTCGGAGACGACATCGTTGCCTCCGAGCGCTTTGCCCGCGCGAAGCAGGTGCCGCACCACAGCAAGAGCGGGAACATCGCCTTGCACAGCGTGGAGACCGCCGGCTATGCGCTGCTCATAACGGAATGGCTTGAGCAGCACGGCTTATCGGTAAGCCGCGTGGACGTGGTTCGCGCCAGCCTGCTGCATGACATCGGCATGACGGAGCCGTCCGTCTTCAACAGTCCTTCGCGCAAAAAGGCGCTCAGCCACCCACGGGTCGGCGCTCGAATCGCCGAGGAGGAGTTTGGTGCCAACGAGACGCAGCTAGAAGCCATTCGGCATCACATGTTTCCGGTGTTTTCGATGCCGCCCCACTCTGCCGAGGGGTGGGTGGTCTCGCTTGCGGACAAGTGCTGCTCCATCAACGAGCTGCGCGTCAGCACGGGACTGATGGTGGCAGCCATGGGCCGGCGCATCCTGCGCTGGTACCGACGGACTACCCACTAGGCATTCCCCATTTGGGCCTGTCCCCAATGGGAAAGGGGCGGTTACAGCTCCACCGAGGCCCATTCGGGCGAGGCGGGGATTCTGCGGATGCGCGGGTTAATGGCAGCGAGCACCACCGAGCAGAGCACGAGCACCATCATCGCGATGACAAACCCCGTAAAACCGATGCGCGGGAGCAGCTCTCCGGCCAAGGCACCCGAGCCGCTTCCAAAGAACATGATGGCCGTCATGACGGCGGCGCGCGTGCGTCCCTGGCGGTCGACCGGCGTCTTGGAGAACACGAAGCCGTTGACGAGGGCGCCAAAGAGCGGCATGGGCAGGCTCGTCAATATGGAGCTCAACACCACTGAAGGGTAGGCACTCGAGAAAAGCAGGGGCACATAGCCCAACGCCATGAATGCGAGGATGGCCACCACTCCCCTTCCCACCGGGACATGGTCACACACACGCGACGACACGATCGACCCGACAAGTGTCGCCACGCCGCTGATGACGTTGACCAAGCTGATGAGCAGCGGGTCCACGCCTGAGGAAACCATCTGCAGGTTGATGGCCTGGCGCATCGCGAAGGCGCCAAACTCAAAGATCCCCATGATGACGACGGCATTCACGATGGTCTTGCTCGCAAACACCCACTGCCAGCCCTCAATGAGGTCATGCACGAACGACGAGACGCTCCGTTCCGCTTGCTTCACCTCGGGGCGCTCGGGCAGGCGCAGCGTGAGCGAGCAGAGAAAGGCAAGGCCGTCGCACAGGGCGCTCGCAAAGAAGGGGGCGGCATTCCACAGGCAGTAGAGGGCGGCACCAAGGGGCGAGCCTGCCATGCGCACGGCTGCGTCGCGGCCTTGGTTGAGGCTCTCTGCCTGGGCATAGCGCTCGGGCCCGACCACGGTGATGAGCGCCGCG
>JAFUBJ010000527.1 GCA_017460265.1 Atopobiaceae bacterium
CATGGGATTGGCCCCTCCCACGCAGGCGTAATAGGAGTTGTTCCCAATGCGGGGGTTGAAGTCCATGAAGATCTCGCGACCGGTCTTGGGGTCGCGCTTCATGTCGAAGTTGGCAAATCCATACCAGCCGATGCCCCCAAGCATCGCCTCGACCTTCTCCCAGAGCTCGGGCATGGGGCGCGTGATCATCGCCACGGGGTTGCCAAAGAGCGTGGGGGCGTGGTCTTCCAGCAGCACCTGCGAGGAGACGAACAGCGTGACCTTTCCCGCCTGGTTGACGAAGACGGTGATCATGTCCACGTACGTGTCGTCGCCGCCAATGAGCTCCTGCACGAGGAAGTCTCCCGTGAAGCCCTCGGCGCGAAGGTCGCTCCAAAGCTGGTCGAGCTCAGACTGCTCCTGAATGAAATCGACCTTCTTGAAGCCCGTGTCAAAGAGCCGGAAGAACTCCGCAGACGAAACCGCGGGCTTTGCTATGAGGGGAAACGGAACCTTGGTGGGGGCGATGGGCTCGCCGCCCGCGAGCTTGACGACCTCGGAGTGCGGGGCGTCAAGCCCGTACTCTGCGCAGATGTGTTCGAACTCGATCTTGTTCGAGACGCGCTCGACGACGTCGTGCGGCGGCAGCGCAAAGCGCACGTTGTCGGGCAGCTGGTCTGCGATGGCCGAGACGCGCTCCACTGCCGCATCGTAGTTTGCCATGAGGATGATATGGCGGTCCTTATTTGCCTGCGCGACCTCGGTGACGGCTTCGAGGATGCTGTCCGCCTCCATCGTGTCGACGTGGTGCGTGTCTATGAAGCGGGAGCGCTCGATGATGGAGATGGGGGAGGGGCAGACGCAGGTGCTCGACACCCCAAAGGCCTCGTGAAACTCGCGGGCCAAAGGATAGACCGACATGTCACCACCCAGGATGAGGGGCACGATGTCGGTTCTGGTGGATTGTTGCATGGTTGGACCTTCTGTCTGTAAGACCGTACGGTGATGGGGCTAGCGGCCAAGCACCTTGTGCGCAAGCTGCTTGATGGCGTAGGAGAGCGGCTTCACGGGAAGGGTGAAGGAGCCCATCATCTCCTCGACGTAGCCGTTGAAGCCCTGCTTGAACTCCAAGAGGCCGCGACCGGGGTCTGCCGGGTCGTCAAAGACGCCGTTGATGCCATAGAAGTTGTAGCGCGTGATGCCCTTGTCAAGGCAGTCGCACATGGCGCGGTGCTGTATGGCCGTCGCGGCGTAGAACTTGGCGTATTTCGGGTCGCTTCCCGAGAAGAGATAGACGCGCTCACGCGGATGGTCAACAAACAGGGCCGCAGCCGCGGGGATCTTCTCGCCGTCTTCGCTGATGAACGCGCGGGCCTCTTCGATGCGCTTGAGTGACGCCTCGAGCTTTGATCGCGCGTCCTTGAGCTGACGCTCGGTGCGCTCGGGGCTTCTTCCCTCGGCAAGGTTGTGCTCGAGTCGCGCGATGTCGGCCTCGAAGCCGTCGCGCTTCTGCTCCCACGAGGAGAGGTTCGCCCGCGCGTCAAAGAAGGCGACGTAGAACGTCGCGACGTCTCCCAGGCAGTCATACAGCTGCTCGAAGTACGCCAGGGGACGATTGTCAAACCCCTGCTTTTCGGCGCTCAGCTCGCAGATGTCGTGGAAGGTGGAAAGCCCGTCGCGGTCCACGCGCTCCACGCGCACGAAGCTGTTTTCTGCGATGCGGACGTTGCGGCGTGTGTTCTTCGCGTAGCTGTCAAGGAGGGCCTTTCTGCTTTGGTAGGGCGTGAGGTCCTTGACGTAGCGCCAGCGGGGGACCGCGTTGTAGTCGTGGTCAAAGCCGCTGTGGACAAACCCAAGCGCGCAGATGGCGTCAAAGGCAGCCTGGTCGGCACCTGTCGGCACGCCTGCGGGAACGTTTTCGGGCCAGGCGTCGTCTGCGGCGGGGAGCGATGCCCCAAACGAGTCGTGAACCTCAAACGGTAGCTCGGGCGTGATCGCGAGCTGTGCCGCCCCGGCGGAGCGCGAGCGCTTCTTCAGCTCCTCGAAGAGCGCGGACGTGAGCTCCTCGTCATGCAGGTCGCAAAGCGGACCGTCGTGGATCTCGGCAAAGGTCGAGAGCCGTCCCCGATGAATCTCGAGCTCTGTGGCGGCAACAAGCGAGCCGTTCTCTCGCACGCCCACAAATTGCACTTCGGTGCCATCCTTGCGACGCACCTCGGCCATGCGTGAGGTCTGCTGGAAGTTCCCCTGAGGATGCACTGCTGAAAACGAGTCGAACTCCTCCGCGCTCAAGTCTTCGAAGGCGAACTCTCTCATGCGAATCATCTCCCCTGTTGGTTTGAGAAGCAATGCTTCATCATACAAAACGTCACTGGAATAGACGCCGCGCACGGCTCGCCCCATCATTTCTCCCTGCCTGCCACACCTTAAGGATGTGGCGCGAAGGGGAAGATGGCGCCGCCCTCGCTTGTCTTTCTGCCAACGCGTCTACAATGGGACAAGGCCTGAGGCCAAGAGGAATTCGAGTGTGGGGGAGATGCATGGTCGAGCTGAAGACGCTGGAGGCAGCGGACTACGAGGCGCAGCTTGCCTCTGCTGGAGTGGCGGTGCCCATCGAGCAGACGCCTAGCTGGATGGACCTTGAGTCCACGGTTGACGGCAGGACGTTCTGGGCGCATGTGGCGTTTCTGCGCGATGGCGAGCCCTTTGGCTGGGCGTCGTTTGCGGACTACGAGACGCACGGCTATCACTACCTTCGCTCCCACCATGGGCCCATCTGGGCACGTCCCCTCTCGGCAAACGAGGAGCTCGAGGCCCTCTCGGCGCTCATCGCCTTTGTGAGGAAGCGCGATCGGCGCCAGGTGTTCGTCCGCCTGGCAGTCGAGCATGACCTTGCGATCTGCCGGCCGACGCTCTCCATCATTCCCTACGACGAGACGGTCATCATGGACGTCACGGGTGGGGAGGACGCCATCCTTTCCCGCATGAAGACACGCGGTCGCCGTGACGTGCGCAAGGCACTTCGCGAGAGCCCGGCGACCTATGCGGACGAGACACAGCTTGCCGTCGAGTCCTTCAACGAGTACTACGACGTCATGGTCGAGACGGCAGCGCGAGACGGCTTTGCCCCCTCCCCGAAGTCCGACTACGAGAACATGCTCCGCGTCCTGGGGCCTGAGCGCTGCCGCGTCTTTGCGGGGCGTGTGGACGGGCGCCTTGTCACCTGGACCATTGCCACCGTGTCGGGCGCCCATGCCGTCCGCTACTACGGGGCGTCACGTTCGGACGTCCCCAAGCGCAGCTTTGTGACCGACGGCCTCATCTTCTTCGAGGCCTGCACCTTTGGTGCCGAGGGCGTCGTTGACTACGACATGATGGGCATCGGGTCCGAAAACTACCCAGGGCTCAGCACCCTCAACACGTTCAAGTGCAAGTTCGCGAAGGAGACGACGCACGTGTCGCCCGATCGCGACCTTCCCATCAAGACGGCCTTCTATGGGGCGCTGCGCGTCGCAAAGCGCGTGCGCGACGCCGCTCGCGACAGGCGAGGGTAGGAACTCATGGCCGGCGTCGAGCCCACCTTGGCAGAGCAGGTTGCCCAGGTTCCCACGGAACCGGGCTGCTACCTGTGGAAGGATGGCTCGGGCACGGTCATATACGTAGGCAAGGCAAAGAACCTGCGCGCCCGCATGCGCCAGTACGTGACGCTTTCCGACGAGCGCGAGAAGATCCCCTTCATGATGCAGGTGGTGAAGAGCTTTGACTACGTGGTGGTCGGCTCGGAGCACGAGGCCCTTGTGCTTGAGCGTGAGCTCATTGCCCAGTATCACCCCTACTACAACGTCGACTACAAAGATGACAAGAGCTACCCCTACATTGCCGTCACCGAGTCGGACGTCTTTCCCGCCATCAAGTACACGCGCGAGAAGCACCGCAAGGGCACGCGCTACTTTGGCCCCTACACCGACGCCAAGGCCGCGCGCGAGACCATAGACATCCTGCGCAAGGCGGTGCCCATCTGCATAGGGACCTGCGCGGAGTGGAAGCGCGCCCGCCGTTACCTCGAGAGCCATCCCGACGATGCGTCGGTGGCCAACTTCGTGCTTGCCGAGCGCGGCCGCCCGTGCTTTGACTACCATGTCGGCCGTGGCCCCGGCGCCTGCTGTGGCGCCATCAACACGGTTGACTATGCGCGCAACGTGAGCCAGGTCGAGCGATTCTTGGCCGGCAACCGCGCCGGCGTCGTGGACGAGCTGGACGAGCAGATGCGCGAGGCGGCCGCAGAGCTGGACTTTGAGCGCGCGGCACGCATCAAACGGCGACTCGAGGTCCTTGAGGGGCTTGATGACCGCCAGCAGGTCATCGTGGGCGCGCGGGCCAACCTCGACGTGATTGGGTTCTATCGCGAGGAGACCATCAGCTGCGCCTGCGTCTTCAGCGTGCGCGAGGGTCGCGTGGTGCGCACCAACGAGTTCGTGCTCAACAAGGGCCTGGACGTGAGTGCCACCGAGCTTGCCGAGGGTTTCGTGAAGCGCTACTACGACGAGACGGCGGACATTCCCTCCGAGGTTAACCTTGCCGACGAGCTTCCCGACGCCGAGCTCCTCTCTGCGTGGCTCACCGAGAAGCGCGGGCGCGCGTGCCGCGTGCACCGCCCCCAGCGTGGCGAGAAGCATGCCCTGCTCCAGATGGCCGAGAAGAACGCGCGCCACGCCCTCATGCGCTACATGGTCCGCACGGGCTATGCGGACGACCGCACCAACCAGGCCCTGCTGGAGCTAGAGAGCGCGCTTGCCCTGGATGCGCCGCCGCGGCGCATCGAGTGCTTGGACATCTCCACCC
>JAFUBJ010000048.1 GCA_017460265.1 Atopobiaceae bacterium
AGCTCGCCGGCCAGCTCAAGCAGATCGTCGGCCAGCGCAAGGACGTCGAGATGGAGCTCGAGGACAACGAGGCCGAGCACCAGAAGATCGTTGACCAGACGGCAGAGGTGCGCGAGCGGGTGACCGAGCGCGTTCAGGGGTATCGGCAGATCCAGGACCTCGAGGCGCAGCTCACCTCCCTCGCCAAGCGCCAGGAGAAGCTTGAGTTCACGCACAACGACATCGCCTCGAGGCTCGAGCGGCTGCAGAAGGCCGAGCGCAATGCGCGCGACCTGGGCGAGAAGCTCGTGGCGGAGGAGAAGGCCCAGAACGAGTCCTTCGAGCAGAACAGCTCGGACCTGCAGGCTCGGGTCCGCGTGCTCGAGCAGGAGCGTGCGGCGCTCGTCAACTCGCTGTCCGAAGACGTCATGGTGACCTATGACACCAGCGTCAGGCGTTTCGGTGGGCTTGCCGTCGAGACGCTCTCGTCCAACGTGCCCAGCGTCTGCCGTGTCAAGCTGCAGCCCGCCATCTTCCAGAAGCTCCAGAAGGGCCCCCGCATCACGGAGTGCCCGTACTGCCATCGCATGCTTGTCGTCATGGAGGTGGGCGCATGAGCGAGTCAAGGGCGGCACGCGTTCTCATAGTCGTTTCGGGCGGCATCGCCGCATACAAGGCATGCGAGGTCCTTCGAGGACTTCAGAAGGCGGGCTGCGAGGTCCGCGTCGTCATGACCCAGGATGCCACGAAGTTCGTGGGCACCGTCACCTTCGAGGCCTTGAGCGGGCATCCCGTGGGCACCTCGCTCTACGGTTTCCCCGAGTCGCCGATACCCCACATCATGCTCTCCGAGTGGGCCGACCTGACCCTTGTGGTTCCGGCCACGGGCAACCTGATGGCCAAGATGGTGTCCGGCCTGGCCGACGACCTCGCAAGCGCCACGCTTCTGGCCGCTGCCTCTCCCGTGCTGGTGGCGCCCGCCATGAACGTGCGCATGTGGGAGAACCCTGCCACGGTGGCAAACGTCAAGACGCTGTCTTCGCGCGGCATTTCCTTCGTGATGCCCACCCAAGGTCGCCTTGCCTGCGGAGACGTGGGGACGGGCAAGCTCGCAGACGTGGACGACATCGTCTCTGCCGCGCTCGCCCTGCTCGCTGGCAAGCAGCTGGCTGCTCCTGCAGTCGTGAGCGATCCTGTCACCTCGTCAACGTCAGAGGCGGGCATCCTGGAGGCGCTTAGCGCCGCCGCGGCGGCCTCCGGAGGCGCCATCGTCGTGGAGGAACCCGTCCGCGACCTTGAGGGGTGGAGGTTCCTCATCACGGCCGGCCCGACGCATGAGGCCATAGACCCCGTCCGCTTCATTGCCAACGCCTCGACCGGAAAGATGGGCTATACCATTGCCCGTCGCGCCGCGGAGCGTGGAGCCCAGGTGACCATCGTCTCTGGTCCGGTCTCGCTTGCGGCGCCCGACGGTGTCGACGTGGTCCGTGTGACCTCTGCTGCCGAGAGGTACGACGCCGCCACCAAACGATGTGGGCATGACGTCGACTGCGCCATCTGCACGGCTGCCGTGGCCGACTACACGCCGGCCCGCCCCGCCGACCACAAGCTCAAGAAGGGCATTGAGCGCATCGACGTCATCGAGCTCGTCGAGACGAAGGACATCCTTGCGGCCCTTTCGCGCATGAAGGACT
>JAFUBJ010000528.1 GCA_017460265.1 Atopobiaceae bacterium
CCTGCGACAGCGCCGACGCCGCGCCCTCTACGATAAGATTCTCCATGGGTCTTCCTCTCTTTCGAATCTCGACAATCCGAAGGTTAGGAAGACCCTTCGCTTAGGTCAAACCAACAGAAACGTTATGCCGACAGAGTACACTCGCCTTATTGATGACGCGCAAGGAGGGGGCGACCATGCCCGAGATAAAGATGGACATCCGCAAGGACAAGAACATGCTTATGGCGCTTTGCCTGGCGCTGACCGCCGTCACCTACTTGGCGGGAAGGCTGGTGACACCTGTCGCCTTGTCGTATGGGCTGGACGACATGATCGTGCGCACGATTGTCCGCGCCGTGTGCGCGGTCGTGTTCATGGTGTTGCTTGGAGGTGCCGGCTGGCTGCTTCCCAACCTTCAGAAGATTCGCGACTCCTGGCGCTACACACGGCCCCTTGTCCTTATCAACATCGTGATAGCAACGCTCATGGGAACCTGGGCGACGTTCCTTTTGCTTTTCCAAGGCGACTTCTCTTCTGAGCAGTTGAAGAACTTTGCCTACATCACGGCGCTTTGCATCTTTGTGGGCATCAACGAGGAGGGCATGTTCCGCGGCCTCCTGTTTGGGGGCCTTTTGGCTGGCTTGGGAAGGCGGAAGGATGGCCCTTTGTGGGCAGCCATCATCTCGTCCGTTGCCTTTGGGTTCATTCACGTGGCCTTTGACATTAACTATGGTGACCTGCTGAGCATTGTTCAGGGACTGCTCAAGACAATCGAGACCGGCATGATGGGCTTCGTCCTGTGCGTTGCGGTGCTCGAGGGGCGCAACATCGTGGGTGCCATGACGGTCCATGCATTCTTTGACTGGGTTCTGATGATCCAAAATGGAGTCAATGGCGTTACGCCCACGGCAACGTATGTGAGCTCGGATCAGACGGTTGGCTTTGCGGCCATCATCATGTACCTCATCCTCATGGCTCTGTACGCGCCCAAGACCATAGAGTCCGTCAAGCGCCTCCGCGCCATGCCTTTGCCCCAGTATGGACCCTTCGTTCCCGAGGAAGAGAGCGCCAAGATTGTGATTGCCAAGCCGATCGCGCAGGGAGGGCAGCCTCATCATCCTGCGGACGCTACGCCAGCGCACCTGCGCAGGGAGCGAGCCCACAAAGTGCTCGATCACAAGATAGCGACCATTCCGGCCTCGTTAATCTCGTTTTTGGTGGTCAACAACCTCGTATCGGTGGTATGGATGATCATCTTTGGGTCGGGAACGGTGAGCCAGGTGCTTACGGGCGCTAGTACCGTGGCCATCAGCATTGCGTTACTGTTTGGCTTCCAGAGACTCTTTGCAAATGAGTTTGACGGCATGGTGGGATGGTCGACGCAGGGCTTGTTGTACGTGCTGCCCGCGTTGGTCCTTGCCATCCCTAACATCAAGGAATGGTTTGAGAGCAGCCTTAACAACCCGCTGATTTGCCTGGTGCTTTCCATGGCACCGGGCTTTTCGGAGGAGGTCGTCTTTCGTGCCATCCCCGGTGCCAACTGGATGCGCATGAGCGGTGAGCGGTCAGAGATCTTGAAGTGCGTCTTGACGACGTCCGTGGGCTTCAGCTTGATTCATGGGATCAACCTGTTTGCCGGCGCCGCGTTGTCATCGACCCTCTTCCAGCTGTTTTATGCCTTCTGTCTGGGGACCTTGTTCTGTGCGGTCTTTCTACGGACGGGCAGCATCTGGCCCTGCATCATCGTGCATACGCTCATCGACTTCACGAGCTTTATGACCTTGGACATGGAGCACATGGGTGTCCTTTCGTCAGAGATCGTCCTCAGCTGGGATTTCTGGCTGGTCGTTGTTGGCGCTATCGGCTTGGTTGCATGGGCAGGCTATCTGCTGCGTCCTGCCAAGCAGGCCGAGATCGTGGCCCTGTGGAAGGAAAAGTGGCACAAGGCATAGACGCTCGCGCTTGGAAGGTGCCTCGCCGGAAACGTGACGTCTGCGTTGAGAATCCGACAAGGCTTTACCATGTAATGTCGGAAACCTGACGACCACGTTGAGAATCCGACAAGAACGGGCCCGTGGGTGTCGGAAACGTGACGACCACGCTTCGGAGGCGACATGATAAAGCTGGTTCTGACCGACTTGGACAACACGCTCATTCCGCACAGGCAGGGCGAGGCCTTTCACGAGGCCGTCTTGTCTGACGAGGGAGTCGCGGCCATTCGTGCGCTGCTGGATGAAGGCGTTCACTTCGGGCCGGCAACGGGGCGTGCCCCGTCATCGATGGCCGAGACCTTCAGGGACAATTCCTGGGCGTACGCGACCGGTGCCTATTCCAATGGGCAGCTGGTCTGCGTGGACGGGGAAGTCGTGCACCGCGAGTGGACCGACGCTGGTCTTTTGCAGCGCGTCTCGGACATCCTCGACGAGCAGCCCGAGGGCTTTCTGGTGTTTTTTGACATGGAGGGAGATGGGCCCAACTGGGGCGTCTCGCGCAAGTATCACATGGACGAGGCAAACGCGGGTGACTTCTTGAGGGTATCCAAGCTGTATCCCGAGGTGCAGGGGCCCACGCTCAAGGCTATTATCCGCATGAAGGGGCCGCAGCGCACGCAGGGGCTGTACGACCTTCTGTGCAAGGAGGTCCCCGAGCTGGACTTTGCGCTCCCGTCTCCCAACGCGCAGGTCATCGACATTATGCCCAAGGGCTGGGGCAAGGGGAGCGCGGCGCGCATCATGGCAGAGGTGCTCGGTATCTCCATCGACGAGGTTGCGGCCTTTGGCGATGCCGACAACGACGTCTCGATGCTTGAGGCCGTGCCCAACTCGGTCGCCGTCGCCAACGCCAGCGACGCCGCCGCGGCGGCAGCACGCTGGCGCATAGGCGATGCGCTTGACGAGTCGGTGGCAAAGGCGTTGGCAGACATCGCCGCCGCCACGGCGCGCGGGGACATGCCTTCCTTCATGCGTGGGTGAGCTGCGCTATACGTTTATCCTTCAGTCGCGTCCACGTCAACATTGGCGACGTGGAAGCTCATGTTGCCCACCTTGTGGCCGAGCACGTGGGGCTTTGCCGCGTAGTTGTAGTGAGGGTAGAGGATCGGCAGCATGGCGTAGTC
Organism: Atopobiaceae bacterium; assembly: GCA_017460265.1. Classification (GTDB taxonomy): domain Bacteria; phylum Actinomycetota; class Coriobacteriia; order Coriobacteriales; family Atopobiaceae; genus UBA1367. The sequence goes on from JAFUBJ010000528.1 coordinate 3,095, forward strand.
GCGCCGTGATGCGATGTCGTCTGCCTGGCGATAGAGCTCTGCTTGGGCATCTGCGTCCAGCTCTGTACGTGCGGCATTCATGAGCTGGTCAAACTCGTCGTTGGCGTAGAAGCACCCATGATGTGCCGCGTTTTCGCTCTCAAAGTACGAGAGCAAGCCATCCGCTCCGGGGTAGTCTGCAAACCATCCGTTGATGAGGATCTGTATGTTTCCTGCCGCCCAGTCGTCCATGAAGGTGCCGTTGTCCATCTGCTGCAGGTTGACGGTGATGCCCGCCTGCTGCCAGTAGCCTTGGATCGCCTCGGCAACCGTGGCAAAGAGCGCCCTGGTCCTGAACTCGAGCGTGAGTCCGTCCGGGCACGCCTCTGCTAAGAGCTCGCGTGCCCGCGCGGGGTCGTAGGCAAAGGCGTCGACCGTGCTGTCAAACCCGGGAATCTGGGGCGTCAGGAAGCCCGAGGCAGCCTGCCCCTGGCCATCCATGATGGTATCGACCAGCTCCTGCCGGTTGATGGCAAGCGAGAGCGCCTCACGCACGCGCATGTCCGCCAGGCGCTCATCGCGCAGGTTGAGGTTCACAAACTGCAGGCCAAGCGGCAGGTACGGGTAGGTGTTGCCCACAAAGTCGGGGTCGTCCTTATACTGGCCGTAGAGCGAAAAGCCAATGTCGCACCAATCGATGTCGCCGTTCTTGAAGGCCATCAGCTTGGTGCTGGCGTCGTCGTAGTACACTACGTGCGCCTCGTCAATCAGGCAGGGCTCACCGTGATAGCCCTCAAAGCGCTCGAAGACGGTCTCGGTCGTGTCGTCGTTCGAGACAAGGCGCATCTTCCCGGTCCCAACGGCGCTTGTGCCCAAGCCCCAGGCGTCACCGGCGTCCGTGCATGCCTTGCGTGGGAAGATGTGTGCGTAGTTGATGCCTAGGCTTGGGACAAAGGTCGCAGAAGGCTCCGAGAGAACGAACGAGAAGTGCGTGTCGTCGGTGATGACGATGCCCTCGTCCAAGTTGTCCCGCTCGCCGGCAAGCATCTCTGGCGCGCCTTTGATCTGCAGGTAGTTGGCATAGTTGCCCGCGCCAGTCGCAGGGGAGAACATGCGCTCGAAGGTGAACTTGACGTCGTCTGCCGTGAGCGTGGAGCCATCGTGGAACCGCACGTTCTCCAGCAGGGTGCACGGCAGCGTGACGCCGTCTGCCTGGAAGCTGGGGACCTCGGTGAGCAGCGTGGGCACGAGCTCGAGGTCGTCGTTCCAGGTGAGCAGACCCTCAAAGATGGCGTCGGTGAGGGTGCCGGCCACGCTCATGCCGTTCTTCTGCATGTCGAGCGGTGCTCCCAACGCGCCCATGCCAAAGCGCACGACCTTCTTGGGACTGTCGGAAGATTCGCCGCCTGCCTGCTGGCCGCATGCGGCAAGCAGGGCCGGGACGGCAAACGAGGCACTACTCAGAAAAGCGCGACGGGTGAGGTTGTTCATGATTTGCTTCCTTCCTAGGATTCGTTGATCACTACCAGCTTGCCCTGGAAACCGCCCGCGTCCTGCATCTTCAGCGCGTCCACCAGGTGGTTGAAGTCAAACACCCTTGCGACGAAGGGTTCGATGCCGTGCTCTGCCACAAACGAGAAGATGTCGTGTATGGCTTGTTGCGTGGGGTAGTTGGAGAAGAAGCCCGTGAGGTAGCGCCCGTTGGGGATCTCCTTGATGGGATCAAAGCCGTCAAGTGTGAACTGGCCACCCAGGATGCCCGTGTCGCAGCAGATGCCGCCCGGCCTCAGGCAGAGGAGCGAATCGCGCAGGGTTGCGGGCCCTGATAGTTCGAGGACCTTGTTTGCACGGACGCCCCTGTCTGCCAGGGTCCCGTTGTCCATCACGACCTCGTCGGCACCAAAACCCTCAAGCAGCTCAACATATCTCTTACGATGCGTTGTCGCGATGACGTGGCAGCCAAGGGCATGGGCAATCTGGATGGCGGCATAGCCAAGGCCGCAGCTTGCCGCACGTATGAGCAAGGTGTCTTGGACGCTCAGCTGCAGGCACTCAAAGAGCGACCCCCATGCGGTGAAGAAGGTCTCGGGAAGGGCGGCAAGCGTAGCCCAGGGCAGGTCGCATGCCGCTTCGGGGACGGCAAAGAGGTGGTCGGCACGCACGAGGCAATACTGCGCATAGCTGCCATCCCACATGCGCCCCATGCCGCCCATGAGCATGCAAACCTTCTGCCCGACGGAGAAGGGCTGGTCGGAGGGATCAACGACTTCGCCCACGCCCTCGATGCCCGGGATGATGGGCTTTGTGATGTAGTCCTCGCGTATCTCGTCATGACGCAGCTCCCACTCGGCGTGGTTGAGGCCAAAGCCGCGCACGCGCACGAGCACCCATCCGGGCTTGGCCGTGGGGATTGGAACGTCAATCAGCATCGCCTTGCCTGCGGGGGTGACGTCAAAGATCTGCAGGGCGCGCATCGTCTTTTCCATGGAACTACGCTCCTTCGTGAGTGACGGCGTTGAAGAAACAGGTCTTTTCGATAGGCTGGCGCGAGCCGGAGAGGTCGTGATGGACGGCCGCGTCAGATGCCTCGTAGCCCAGGTACAGCATGCAGACCATTTCCCAGCTCTGGGGAATGTCCAGCAGCTCACGTGCCTTGTCGTGGTCAAAGTAGCTGATCCATGCGCTGCCCAGGCCCAGGCTTGCCGCCTCGAGCATCATGTGCGTTGCCACGATGGTCGCGTCGGTGACGCCGCTCGTCTCGCCCGTGGTAGGGTGGCGCCAGCACACGTCGCGGTCGTAGCACACCAGCAGGACCGTTGGCGCACCGTAGTACAGCACGATGCGGTCATGCTCGGGCGTGTCGCTTTCGCAGGCCAGGTCCACGTACTTCTTTTGCCAGCCAAAGGTGCAGAACTCCCGCACCTTCGCCAGGTTTTCAGGCGTGTCGAGCACCAGGATGCGCTGCGGCTGGGCGTTGACCGCCGTGGGTGCCCATCGACCTGCCTCCAGCACTGCCGCCAGCTTTTCGGGCTCCACGGGCCGGTCTGCATAGCTGCGCACCGTGTGGCGCCTGCGCGATATGTCCATGAGGTCGGGCACGGCATCTCCTCTCCACGTGTCTTGAATCAAGCTTCTCATCTCCATCGCCACAGGTGAAGTGGTATGTTTCTATGTGTGATTCGTTTTGGGAAATAATGCCCGCAGGGGCGAGCTCAGTGAGGGTGAAGCCGTGAACACCAGTCAATTGGAATGCTTCGTGCAGGTTGCGCAAAGCCTGAGCTTCAGGCGCGCGGCGGAGGAGCTACACCTCTCGCAGCCCACCGTGTCCAAGCAGATCTCGTCCCTTGAGGCGGAGCTGGGAGGCACGCTTTTTGTGCGCACCACGCGCCAGGTGCTGCTGACCGAGCTCGGCGAGAGCTTCCTGCGTGACGCGCAGGAGATTCTGCGTCTGACCTATGCGGCAGGGGAGCGTGCCCGTCGTCAGGCCACGGGCGACGACCTGGTCATTGCCTATTCGGACTCCAACGAGCTGATGCGTCTGGAGCCCGTGCTCGACCGTCTGCGCAAAGAGCGTGAAGGATTCCACGTGTTGCTGCGGCAAGGCCCGCGCGACAGCAACATCTCCCTGCTCACGCGCGAGCAAGTGGATGTGGTCATGGGGTTCAAGACGCCCTCGCTGGTCCAAGGAGGCATTGGCTTCAAGCCGCTTGCCACCAACGGGCTCAGCTGCATCGTGCGTGTCGACTCGCCCCTTGCCGCCCTTGACGAAGTTGGC
>JAFUBJ010000529.1 GCA_017460265.1 Atopobiaceae bacterium
AGGCCACGTCCGAGGCAAAGTAGGTGTACTCGCCGTTGCTCTTGATGAGCACGCGGTCCTTGTCGTCGCCAAAATCGGTGGACCGAAACCAGAGCGCACCGTCGTCACCGCGATAGAGCAAGCCCTTGTCGTCAAGCGCCTTGAAGGTGCTGTCGATGTAGGAGACGCCGTCGGGGCCCTTCTCGTAGAAGGAGCGCTCGCTGCGCCACTCGTCAAAGTCGCAGCGCACCTGATGGCAGGTGGCCCTGATCTGCCCCAGCATGTCCTGGTATGCGCGCTCGCGGACTTCGGGAACGCGCTCTTCCTCGCTCACCGACACCCAGCGGTCGCCATCTGCCTCGAAGAAGCGCTGGGCAATTTTGATGACGTAATCACCGCCATAGGAGTTGCCGCCCAGGGCCCCGTTGAAGGCGTCCATGAAGGGGTGGCTCTCGGAACGCTCGTCGTTCTCGTCCTCGACGTAGGCGTCGCGGTCTGCCAGCAGCTTGGCCGCAGCCTCTGCGATGCCGACGCCGTCTTCGTGCATGATCTGGTCGATCTGGAGGTAGCGCATGGCAACGGAGCGACCAAAGACGTCCATCTGGCTGCCGTGGTCGTTCACGTAGTACTCGCGCTGGACGTCATAGTTTGCGTGCTCAAGGACGTTGCAGAGCGAGTCTCCGATGGCCGCCCAGCGACCATGTCCCACGTGAAGCGGACCGGTGGGGTTGGCAGAGATGAATTCGACCTGCGTCCTCAGGCCCTTGCCCTCGTCGACCTTGCCCCAGTCCATTCCCGCCTCGCGCACGGAACGAATGACCTCGTTGTTGGCCGCGGAGTTCAGATAGAAGTTGATGAAGCCCGGCCCCGCCACCTCGACCTTGGCAATGCGCGGGTCGCTCGGCATGTGCGCCACGAGGGCAGAGGCGATCTTGGCAGGAGCGCAGTGCGCCAGGCGGGCGGAGCGCATGGCGACAGTAGAGGTCCAGTCACCGTTACCAGAGTCTGCAGGTCGCTCGATTCCGCAATCGGCAACCTCAAACTCGGGCAGGTCGCCGGCAGCCTGGGCGGCCGCAATTGCCTTCTTGACAAGCTCCTCGATCGTGTCGGGCATGCTCGAACTCCTTCTTTGTATGGAAAACGGGCGTGCGCACAGATTGCTCGCACGCGGCTCATGAGTGTAGCAGAGTTATGCACCGCTCACGGGAGCATACCTGCCACACACCCATTCTTTGCATTCTTCTTGCCCCTCATCGCCTATGGAGGCGACGAGGGGCTTCGTTGCAGAGGCAGGCGCTCTACGCCCTGGCGCTGCGCGCAAGGTTCTGACGGAGGTCCGCCAGGCCCGGCTCGAGTCCCACGGGGTAGACCTGCGGGTTCAGGAACCGCCTGAAGGCAAGGTCAAGGTGCATCACGGCGTCGCGGCAACGCGCCTTCGCCGTGAGGATGCTCTCGGGCTCCCCCACCCTGTGGCCATCCTCCACCAGCGTCACGAGCATCTCGGCGTAGTCCCTTCCGGACAGGTCGTACGTGGTCAGGGGGTCGAGAACGTCGACCATCCTGGTGGCGCCTTCCCGGGAGACGTCATCGACCACGATCATGTCGCCAACCGGGCAGCCGACCTCGTCGTAGTAGCGGCGGATATGCTGGATGCCAGGAATGGTGCGCTTGTAGAGCTGCTCGGAGAGCTTCATGACGGGACGCCAGTCGCCCTCGCCAGAGGCGCGCGTTGCCGACAGCTTATAGACGCCGCCCAACGAGGGCTGCGGATCGCAGGTCGCAAGCTTCGTGCCAACGCCGAACGAGTCGATGGGGGCTCCCTGGGCAAACAGGGACTGGATCGTGTACTCGTCCAAGTCGTTGGAGACCGAGATCTTCACGTAGGGCAGCCCCGCCTCGTCAAAGGCGGTACGCGTCTCCTTGGCGAGCTTTGCCAAGGCGCCCGAGTCGATGCGGATGGCCGCCAGGCGCTCGCCACGTTCCTCCATCTCCTTGGCGACGGTGATGGCGTTCTTGATGCCCTGGTGCACGTCATAGGTGTCGAGCAGAAAAACGCAATTCTTGGGGCTCGACTCCGCAAAGGCGCGGAACGCCTCGACCTCAGTCGGGAAGGCCATGACCCACGAGTGGGCGTGAGTGCCAAACACCGGAATGCCGTAGATGCGGCCGGCAAGCACGTTTGAGGTGTTGGTCGCCCCGCCAATGAACGACGCGCGCGCCACCGCAAGGCCGCCGTCGGGGCCTTGGGCACGCCTCAGGCCAAAGTCAGAGACGGGATGGCCTTCTGCCGCAAAGACCACGCGGGCCGTCTTGGTCGCCACGAGCGTCTGGAAGTTAACAAGGTTGAGTAGTGCCGTCTCAAGCAGCTGGCAGTCGATGACCGGTCCGATGACGCGGACCATGGGCTCACGGGGAAAGACGAGCTCGCCTTCGGGGATGGCGCTCACCGACACGCGCATGCGGAAGTCGCGCAGATAGTCCAGGAAGCCCTTCTTGAACATGGGACCGCCGCCCGGGGCCTGGATGGAGGCCAGGTAGTCGATCGCCTCGGCGTCAAAGCGGAAGTTCTCGATGAGGTCGGCGATCTGTCCCATGCCGCAGGCGATGGCGTAGCCGCTTCCAAAGGGGTTGTCGCGAAAGAAGACGTTAAAGCATCCCTCTTCGTCTGCGAGCCCGGACTCCCAGAATCCCTGTGCCATGGTGAGCTCGTAGAGGTCGGTGTTAAGCGCAACGTCGGTCGGCTTGGTCTTGTCGGTCAGTGCCATGGGACACGCTCCTTTGTGAGAAGGTCCACCTCATGGGTAGAAGGGTATCACTTCCGCTGTCCTTGGCGATCACATCACAAAAAGGCTGTCCTTGTCCACAATTGTTCAAAACGATGGGTAGACGCACGGAGTCAATGGGTTATCCTATTCGATTAGTGCGGTTTTTTATTTTGGGAGAGATGCATGGCACCAGCAGGCGAACAGAGGCAGACGCGCTCGATACATCCACGTCCGCTCATTGGCATCTGCTCGCGCCCTGGGTATGAGGGCGGCAACATTTCTGCCATTGGAACGCAGTATGCCGATGCCGTCCAGGAGGCGGGCGGCATCCCCGTGGCGCTCCCCTACGGCTTTGGCGTCGCTGCCATCGCAAAAGAGATCATCGAGCGCATCGACGGCCTGCTGCTCACGGGCGGCGGTGACATCTCCCCCGACGCCTTTGGGGGAAGCCCCTATGCCAAGGGTTGCGTGGCGAAGATATCGTTCATGAGCGCCGAGCGCGACGTCTTTGAGTGGGCGGCCGTTCGCGCCGCCTGGGAGCTTGACATCCCTTGCCTGGGCATTTGCCGAGGCATGCAGGTCATGAACGTCTCTTTTGGCGGAACGCTGGTGCGCGACATCTCCGAGCTTGGCGGAAACCGCATAGACCACGCCTGCTTTGCGCGCGGCACCGAAGAGATCCATCCCGTGCGCATCGAGCGCGGCACGCAGCTATGGGACATCATCGGCACCGAGGAGCTTCGTGTGAACTCGATGCACCATCAGGCCGTAAGCGAGGTCGCAAGCGGAGCGCAGATTACCGCCTGGGCTCCGGACGGCACGCCCGAAGGCCTGGAGTTTCCTAGCCGGAACTTCTTCGTGGGCGTCCAATGGCATCCCGAGCAGATTCGCAACACCCCTCAGCTCTTCAATGCCTTCGTTGACGCCGCGCTCGACCTGATGGTGTAAACCGCCCTTGCGGGCACTTTGCACCAGGCGCCAGGCTCAAAGTCTAGAAATGGCTATACGCGGGGAACACCTCTGCCAGGTCGGGAAACAGCGAGCTGGCGTATGCCACGAAGTAGTCGTCGGTCATGGACGAAAGGTAGTCGACCGTCGTGAGGTCGAGGTCGTCCTCCCATGCGTAGCGCTTTCCGTAGCGCGCAAGCCAGTCGGAGACGACGCGAATGTGGTGGCGGAACACCGGTGCATCTTCCCTGCCAGATGACAAGTCCTCGCGCACGTGCTCGTACATGCGCAGGAACACGTCATGGACACCTGCCGAGAAGTCCCCGTTGACCGCAGAGGCACCGTAGATAAGCTCGTAGTTCTCGCGCTTTGCCCGGGCCATCTCTCCAAACGCCGCCTCGCCCATCTGCAGGCAGGGCTTTCCGACGCTGTGCTCGACGATGTCGGCAACAAACGTTGAGAGCGCCCAGGCATTGTAGGCACCACCCAGTCCGTCTGCGAAGGCGTCCTCGGAGCAGATGCCCGCCCTGATGGCATCCTGGCGGTCCTTGCCCACATAGGCAATGATGTCTGCCACGCGGACGGCGCACCCCTCAAGCGTCATTGGGCGAAGGTGCCTGATCGCGTCGTCCCCCTGCTCCCAGCAGCGGTCCACCACGCGATCGAACGTGTCGAAGCCCTTGAGCCCGCTCGTCTCGAAGCGCTGCTGCTCGAACTCCCCGTTGTGGCAGATGACGCCGTCGAGCGTCTGGAGCGAGAGGTTTCGCCAGCTGAGCACGTCAAGCACGCGCACGCTCTGGACATTGTGAAAGAACCAGCGTCCCGTGTTGCTGTGATAGCACTCGTTGAGATAGCGCTCGCCCACATGACCAAAGGGGGTGTGCCCAATGTCGTGTCCGAGCGCGATGGCGTCTATGAGGTCGAGGTTAAGCCCCAGGGCCCGCCCGATGTCGCGAGCGACGCGGCTCACCAGCTGCACGTGCAGACCGCGTCGGCAGAGGTCGTCGTTTGCGCGGAAGGAGAACACCTGCGTCTTGCCCGAAAGGCGGTTGTATTGGGGCATGTGCAGGATCTTCTCGGCATCACGGACGAAGGCGGGGCGCAGCATCGTGTCGCGGTCCCGCTCGGACTCGCGACGAATCGCGGCAACGTCCTGGCAGGCAAAGGGGCTCTGCTCTCCCCTGCGGTAACGCTCAACAAGGCTCGCCGCCTCGGCGCTGAGGTCGTGGCGCACGTCCGGCGCCAGAGGATTCACGAAATCAGGCATAGAGGGTCTCCCTTCGGTCTAGGCCATCTTATCCTCTTCGTCGGACACAAAGCCGTCGCCACCCCCAAGGGGAGCAAAGGCAAAGCGCAGGTCGTCGGCAGGATAATCGGCCAGCCCCAGCGCGCGCTGGAGCGCAAGCGAGGCCTCGTTGTCGGGAAAGACCTCGCACCAAGGCGTCTGCCCGCGCTCGAGCATCTGGTTGATCTTTGCCGACTCCAGCGTCCTTGCCCAACCCTCACGCCTGTGTCCCTCGAAAACCTCAAGGATGCCGAACGCGCCTTCAGGGTGCTCGCCGATGAAGCCCACGAGCTCGTCATCCACAAACGCGCCAAAGAAGTCGCCCCTTCGAAGCGACGCCATGAGCAGGTCGTCGGGAAGGAGATCGTTATAGGAATAGTGCTGGCGAATCGCGGCAAAGAAGGTCTCGTCCAGCACGCGCGCCTCCTTGCCCACGGGAAGGCGCAGCCTCGCGCGACGTCTATACACGGCCACGTGGCAAGCCGTCGTGTTCACGAAGCCCGCCATCCTCACCGCAGCCTCGTCCACCGCGTCTCCCAAGAGACCGACGACGGGAGTGTCGGCATACAAGGCAAGCACCGCCTCACCCATCTCCCGGTCGGTTGCATAGAGCAGCGAAAGGGCGCCGTCAACATCCAAAAGCACGCAGCCGTCCTCGGCGAAGACGACCCTCCCAATGTCGCGCCGCAAAGCATCGACCAGAGGAAACGCGGCGCGTGGCGCATCTTGGAGCAGCTCGGTCGCAAGAGGGCGCAACTGAGACGGGTCCTGCATGGTGGAGCGCATGAGCACCTCCATGCGCTGCGCAACCTGCCTCGAGCCTCGCTCGTTGGGGTGCTCGTAGCCATCAGCGAGGAGGTCTGGGCGGTGGTCGAGCAGACGTTGCCCATCCACGAGCATCATCTCGTCATGGGCGGACACATTTGCGGCGATCATCGAGGGCACACGTTCCCAGCAGCTCATAGCATGGGAGGGGTATGACGCCTCGTCATGCCAAAGCGGCGTGCAGACAAAGGTCGGCACCTCCGGCCAGATGCGCGCGACCTCTACGAAGTAGTTGCGCACGTCTCGTGCCGTCGGCCGCGCACGACAGGGCTCGTAACGGTAGTTCTCGCCCAACGCGACCACCACGGCAACCGGGTCGACAAGAGACGCAAGCCCCAGGAGGGTGCCCGTCTGGAAAACCTGCCCGCCCAAGCCCTGGTTGACGACGTCCAGGTCGAAGGAGTCAGCGAGAAGGTTTGGCCAGGCGGTCGCGGGATCGCCCGTCACAAAGCCCTGGGCGATTGAGTCGCCTATGACGAGCAGCTGGCTTCGCTGGTCGACGGGCGTGACAAAGGTTCCGTTTCCCCACACACGGCGCACCGCGCATCCGCGCAGGGCCGGGAGCCAGACACGCACGTGATGCACGTCCCCAAGTCCGGGGAGCATCACGAGCCCGGGAAGAGGCGCCTGGTCTGGGTCGTCAAGAGAAAGCTGCACCACAGACTCTGCCTCGTCCGGCATGGATGCGGGAATGTGGCGGCCGTCCACGTCTGCCGAGATGCCATCAAGGGGATCATCGCCCGCTCCCCGTATGGGATCAAGGACGGATCGCGTGCATGAGGGCTCCCCGTCCAGAAGCACCTCGATTGCCAGCTCGGTCGAATCAGTCGTCAGCTCCAGAGTCACGCCAGCGGTGGTCCTGGCCATCTGTCGAAAGAGGCCGGGATGCCATGCAAGGCACGAGCCCATGGTCCGAACCTGCTCACTCGAGAAGCGCCAGGGACGCACCCATCCGTTGCGCTCCTCAACGCAACGGACGCAGCCATGAAGGAGCTCTTCGACGTCGACGCAGACAAACTGCCCCTCGGCCGTCCCCTTGACCAACATGTCGATGACGCTGGAATCCATAGGTGACTAGTTGCCAAACACGCTCATGAGGAGGACAAGGATGACGAGTATGGCGATTGTCGCAAGCACGATCTTCTGCCCCACGGGCATGTTCAGGTCCTCGTCCGGCTCCATCAGCTTTGCGTTGCGCTCACGGATGGCGCGGTCACGTGCATCAAGGTCGCTCTCCCGCTGTTGACGCTCACGTTCCGCCTTGAGCCGCGCGAGTTCCGCGCGCTCGCGGCGCGCCTGCTCCTGCGCTTCGCGCTCGGCACGCTCCGCGCGCAGGGTCTCGAGCTCGGCTCGCTCCTCGTCGGTCAGCGGTGCATCGTTTTCAGCCATGGACACTCCTCGGGCATAGGCAAGATGATCTTGCGTAAGAGAGCCACCAGGACGATCTTTCCCGGTGACACAACGTTTTTAGTTTACCCCACCCATCACGACTCGCTCGGGGCAAGGACGCCAGTCGCATCAAATGCGGGAACGAAGCTTTCCGACACGGTGCCTCCTTGCTGCCACCACATGCGCTCGAACCCCAGCTCGTCCGCATGGTTGAGCACCGTCTCGTACTCCTCCTCCGTCACGGACCGTGCCAGCTCGCCGCCACGCGTCCTGCATAGCTCGTTGGGGGTGTACTGGTTCATGACCGAAAGGTCGACCTCGTTTCCGCAGAGCTCCCACACCTTGTCGAGCGCCGCGCAGGAATCGGCCGTCTGGCCAGGAAGTACCAGGTGACGCACGATGATGCCCCGCGTCATGCGTCCGGGAAGGCCATCGTCTCCGTCAGGATCTGCCGCGCGACCGCCTGCCTTCCGAAGCGAGCGGAGCATCTCGGTAAGGGAGGCCAACGCCATCTGGGGATAGTCCGGAGCGCCAGAAAGGCGTCCCGCAAGCTCTGGCGAGGCATACTTGAAGTCGGTCAGCCAGATGTCGACCAACCCGTCAAGCGCGGCCACAAGCTCTGGAAGCTCGTAGCCGGAAGTGTTGCATACGATGGGAATGCCCAGGCCGGCCTCCCTTGCCATCCCGACCGCCTCGACCACATGCGGAGCGTAGTGCAGCGGAGTCACGAGGTTGATGTTGAGCGCACCCTGCCCTTCGAGCTCGAGCATCATTTGCGAGAGACGCTCGGTTGTGACCTCGATTCCAAATCCTTGCTGCGATATCTCGTGGTTTTGGCAGAAGACGCACCGAAGTGGACAGCCCGTGAAGAAGATGGCACCAGAACCCTTCTCTCCCGAGATGGGCGGTTCCTCCCAAAAGTGAAGCGCCGAGCGTGCGATGCGCAACGAGGACGTGGCGCAACAAATGCCCGCCTTGCCCGAGAGACGCTGCGCCCCGCAGCGTCTGGGGCAGAGCTCGCATCGCTCATATGCCGACATCGAAAGGTCCATGTGTGCTCCCCCTCTCCTATTTTCACGCGCTCAAACATAGCATGCCCATCAAGTTTTCGCTTGACAGAAGGGCGAGGTACTGCCACAATTGCTTGCGCGTTCAACATCCGGGGATGTAGCTCAGCTGGGAGAGCGCAGCGTTCGCAACGCTGAGGCCGAGGGTTCGAACCCCTTCATCTCCACCAACTTCCACGGCGCCTTCAAAGCGAGGGCGCTTTTTTCATGTCAAAGGACCTTACGGAGGGGTTCGAACCCGCGAGGGCGGAAGCGCTCATCCGGACGTTACGGAGCCAAGTTTGGTTCGGTTCAGCGCGGCGCGCACCAGTTTGGGACACGATTGCCATGCAAGTGCATCTTTTCGCTCATTTGCAACCACAAAAGTGAACGAAACGATGCACCTATGGTCGTAGACCTCTCGTAGACATGGCGATTATTCGCATATTGTTTTTAACTACATTCCCAAAAACATAGCGCTTTAACTGGGGAAACAAAAAAGTCGGCTCCCGCGGCAAAATAATGAACCCACCTCCAGAAGGTGGGTGTCCTCATCGCCCGTTCCAGCTTCCTCATCAACGGAGGATACCTGTACTGAACGCGAGATTTGGACTCCCTCGAAACGCTTGTCGGTTCACCCAGTTGATGCCGCAGGAGGCCGACATCTCACACTATACGGAACTCCTCCACCTCTACCAGTCTTGACTTATGCCACGAGATTGGGACAATAGGAAGGACGGCCACTCCGCCTGGAGGGCCTTTTTTCATCTCGTAACCATGGACATTGGAAGCTCTGCCCCATCCGCTGGTATCATGCATATGGCGCATGCCCAAGGGCTTTGTCGAGGAGGGGGTGACGGGCATGGACGTTCAGATGTTGATTCCTTTCCTTTGCCTGTTCGCCATCTCGTTCTTCGTCTCCTTCTTCCTGACCCCCTTTGCCAGCAAGATCGCGTGGCACGTTGACGCCGTGGACTATCCTGCGGCGCGTCGCATCAACAGAAAGCCCATTCCCCGCATGGGCGGCATAGCCATCTTCGGCGGCATCGCGTCGGCGTTTCTCATGCAGCTTATTGGCGCGCGTCACCTCTCGTGGCCCGTCATGCTGCAGCCCTCCCCCATGCTCAACATCAACTACTGGGCCGTTGCCGTCTCCTTCATCATCATCTTCGCAACGGGCCTCATAGACGACAAGTACCAGCTCACACCCAAGAAGAAGCTGCTTGGGCAGATCATTGCCGCTTGCGTAGCCGTCTCGGGCGGCCTCGTCATCGGCAAGGTCGTGAACCCCCTGACCGACCAGTTCATAGACTTCGGATGGCTCACCTACCCTATCACCATCGTCTACCTTGTCGCCTACTCAAACATCATCAACCTCATCGATGGGCTGGACGGCATGGCGTCAGGCATCTCGTGCATCTCGAGCCTCACGATGTTCATCCTCTCCATGATGGCAGGCCGCCTTGACGCGGCAGCCCTTGCCATATCCATCACTGGGTCTACGCTGGCCTTCCTCAGGTACAACTTCCATCCCGCGTCAATCTTTTTGGGTGACTCTGGCGCGCTGCTCCTGGGATTTGCCCTTGGCACCGTGTCGTTGCTTTCCGTGACCCGCATTGCCGGCCTCACCACCATCATCGTCCCGCTCGTGATTGCCGGCATCCCCATCATCGACACGTTCTCGGCCATCGTGCGGCGCAGCCGCGCCCACGTAAGCATTGGCCAGGCCGACCGCGGGCACATCCATCACCGCCTCATGGAGGAGGGCTTCGACCAGCGTGGCGCCGTCCTCGTCATGTACAGCTGGACCGCCATCCTCTGCATGGGCACGTTTGCCATGACGCAGGTTGCCATGCTCCCCCGCATCGCGATCTTCACGGTACTCATGCTGGCTTCGGCAACCTTTGCCGTACATCTCAAGCTCTTCCAACCGGTGCTGCTGCACCACTACAACCCGAAGACCGGGGACGACGAGATCATCGGGCCACAAGACCCTGCCTTCGAGGAGGAAGAGGCTCGCTTCGAGGAGGAGCACAGCGGACTCCCCCTTCTTCCCTAGACACGCACGTAGGAACGGAATCACATGTCTAAGACCCTGTACCTTGTCCGCCATGGGCAGACGTTCTTCAATGTCCGACGCATCATACAGGGATGGTGTGACTCTCCGCTCACGGAGCGCGGCATCGCGCAGGCAAAGCTCGCCCGAGACTGGATCGAGGCGCAAGGGATCACCTTTGACCACGCCTACTCGTCGTCTGCGGAGCGCGCCTGCGACACGCTCGAGGTAATCACGCGAGGATCCATGCCCTACACGCGCACAAAGGGCCTGAAGGAGTTCAGGTACGGCACCCTCGAGGGATGCCCCTACGACCTTTTTGTCGTCAGCCCCTATGCCAGCTATGGCGACTGGCTCGTCCAGTTTGGTGGCGACGACGAGAAGGCCGTGGCTACACGCATGACGAGCACCTTGGTCGACATCATGGAGCGCCCCGACCACCAAAACGTGCTTGCG
>JAFUBJ010000049.1 GCA_017460265.1 Atopobiaceae bacterium
AGGTGATGTCTTCGAGCATGGTGGTCGCCAACGTGCGCTACTCTGCGGACGGCCATGCGGTGGTGCGCGTGGTTGCGGACGACGCGCCCACTGCAGAGGCGGTACCTGTCGACCCCACCCTGGAGGACCTGTACCTGTACGTGTTTCGCGATGAGGTGAGGAGGTAGGCACCGTGGGGATGCTCATACACTTTGAGCTGCGCAAGATTGTGAACAATCGGGCTGGCATGGCAGCGTGCGTAGCCGTGCTCGCGATGCTCGTGGCTGTCGCCGTGCTGAACGTGGTGACCCTCGGCGTGCGGGACTACGATTCTGGCAACTACGTGCACGGCTTTCAGGCGCAACGCGCCATCCGCGCTCGGGCCGCGCGCCACGCCGGGACGCTCACCGACGAGCGCGTTGCCGCCGATGCGTCAGCCTTTGATCGCGCCATCGAGCTGTGGGAGGCACAGCCAGAGCTCGCGGACAAGGGTGGCTGGGAGGCTTCTGGCGACGCGGCCATCACGCTTGGCCTCGACTTCTGGCGGGAGACCGGCGCCCTCTTTGACGACCCATACTACGACGAGGTGGTTGGCACGCTTGACTCGACAAACCCGCGCGCCGCCAGCTTGGAGGAGGGCGCAGCCGTGCGTGTCGATGCTGCACTCTCCCAGGGCTTTTGGGACTACTTCCCCTACACGGATGCCGAGAAAGCCTATTGGCACAACCTTGAGGACGGCATCTCTTGGCCAATGGAATACGGCTACGAGCGTGGCTGGCACAACGTCATCCGCTGGAAGGGCTTCTCGGGTTTGGCGACAGTGGCACTTAGCATCGCCCTCTCGGGCGTGTTTGCGGGGGAGTATCAGGATGGGACGGTGGCGGTCGTGCTGCCCACGCGACACGGAAAGCGCATGCTTCCCACTGTAAAGGTCATCGCTTCGCTGGTGTTCGCGACGGCGTACTGGACACTGCTCGTGGCGGTTGTCGTTGGCTTGCACGTTGGCATCTATGGCGCGGAAGGGTGGGGCTTGCCGCTGCAGGTCTCGGCTGGCCTTGACAGCCCCTATCCGCTGACGATTGGCCAGACGGTGCTCGCGTCGTACGCGATTGGCTACGTGGTGATGCTTGGCATGGTGGGTCTCACGTTGCTGCTGTCTTCGGTGTTTCGCTCGGCTATGCCTGCTGCTGTGGTTCCGATGGCCCTCGTCTTTCTGGGAATCATCATGCTGTTCGCGACACCGCTTGCCAAGATCGCCCTGCTCACACCATTCAGCGGCTTGAGTTACGTGTACATCTATATGGCGTCATATGCGGCGGGGCCGCTTGTGGCTGATCTGCCTACGGTGTTGGCAGTTCTGTATGCCTTGTTGCTTGCGGTGCTCACACCACTCGCAATGCGTGCGTTCAGGCGGCATCAGGTGGCGTAGCGTCGCCCCGCGGCTCTGGGAAAAACAAAAGCAGGGGAGGCCCAAAGCATCGGACCTCCCCTGCTTACCTGCGGTTTATTGCGTGTTGCGAGCGCTTACAAGACAGGACGGCCGTGCTTGGCGAGCAGCTCGTGCGTGGCGGTGCAAGCGGCGCAGTCGCAGTACCTGGCGCCCTGGGCCTTGATCTCCTGCGCGTGTGCGAGCATGCCGGCGGCAACCTCCTCGCCCATGATGTCCTTGGCGGCGCCAGAGGCGAAGGCGATGAGCTCGTCAATGGTCGTGTGGTGCTCGTCAATGGCATCGAGCAGCGCCTTGGTGGCCTCGTCGGCGTCCTTACCGGCTGCGATGGCGTCCTTCCAGCCCTGGGCGGCCTCGCGCGTGGTTGCCGAGCTGGAGCCTGCGGCCAGCAGCTCGTCGACCTTGGCGGCGGTGTAGTCAAACAGTTCCTTGTCCATGGGGTACTCCTTTGCGTCTGTCGTGTAGGCATAAATGCGAGCCTCTTGGGGACATTGTCGCATAATCTGCGGCATCTCTTTCGAGAAAGGCGTCAGGCGGTGGGGAAGGTGAGCTCGCAGCGGGTGCCGCCGCCCGCAGCTTTCGTGAAGCGCGCCGTCCCACCGCAGGCAATCGCAATGCGGCGAACGATCACCAAGCCAAGGTCGTGCTCCGGCAGGTCGTCGGACGGCGCGCGGCGCAGGGTCTCAAGCATGTCGGCCTCAAGTCCCTTGCCGTCATCCTCCACCACAAGCAGGCAACGGTCCTTCCGCAGGAGACGGTGGGGGAGCCTTGAAAGCGAAACCCTTACCGTGCAGCCCTGGGGATTATGCTTAACGCTGTTGCCCACAAGGTTCGTCAGCATCCGCTTGAGTAGCGCGGCATCGCCCATCACCTTGCAGCGTTCAGCCTCCTCGGCGATGGCAACCTCAATGGGATGGTTTCCGTCCACGTTGTCGTTCAAGGCTTCCACAGCAACGGAGCGAACGATAGGCGCAAGCGCAACGGCCTGAGGATCCACTGCGGCTTGGAGGGGTTCTCCTCGACCTTCTCGCGTAGGCGCCTCACGTGCACCATGAGGGCGTTGCCGTAGCCGTAGCCGTAGTCGTCTCCCTAGGCTGCACGGGCGAGGTCGTCGGTGGTGACGATGAGCCCGCGGCTTCGTACCAGGCGTTCGAGAATGGCGTACTCCTTGGAGGTGAGCGTCTCTCGCGTGCCGGAAGCCTTGGGCACCTCGCCTGAGCCCATATCCACGATCGTTTGCCTAAGTCGTAGCAACCTTGGCTCGTCGCCGGTGCCATAGGTGCGCCGCAGCACGGCGGAGATGCGCAGCAACAGTTCCCGCGGCAAAAACGGCTTGGTCACGTAGTCGTCGGCGCCAAGGCCCAGGCCCCGCAGGCGCGCCTCGTCCTCGTCGCGTGCCGAGAGGATGATGGCTGGCACCTGACTGGTCTGCCTGACCGATCGCAACAGGTCGAAACCGTTGCCATCGGGAAGCATGATGTCAATAAGTAGCAGGTCAGGGCGCCACGTAGAGAAGGAGGTCAAGGCTTCTGCCACGGTTCCGGTGACGCGCACCTCGCGGTATCCCTCGCGCTCGATAAGCTCGCATACCGCCTCGCGCAGCGTCGGGTCGTCCTCCACCACCAAGATGCGCGCCTCGTGAATATCTCTCATCGTTCCCTCCTTCGGCATCAGTATCGCCCCCGCACGCGATTGCATGCAACGCCATGGCGAAAACGTAAGGCTAGCGAAAGGTTGGAGGTAGGTCCGCGCAAGCTTGGGTGCCCCTCATGGTCATCGAAGCACTTCGCGAGAGGGGAGACCAGATGGAGTTGGGCGTTCAGACGAGTGGGCTGACCAAGGCCTATGGCGGCACCAAGGTGGTGGATGCTCTTGACCTTGCCGTTCCGCGAGGATCGGTGTATGGCTTCTTGGGGCCGAACGGCGCGGGTAAGACCACCACGATGAAGATGCTGCTGGGGCTCGTGCGCCCGAGCGCTGGCTCGGCGAAGGTCCTGGGCATGAGCGTGACACCTCGCAACCGTGTGCAGGTCAACGCCCATGTGGGGTCTCTCATCGAGAGCCCCAGCCGCTACCCGCACCTGACGGCACGTGAGAACCTTGAGGTGGTGCGCAGCCTTCGCGGGCTTCCCAAGCGAAGCATTGGCGAAGCGCTTGCTACCGTGCGCCTTGACCATACCGGCAGCAAGCCTGTGGGCGCGTTCAGCCTGGGCATGCGGCAGCGCCTTGGCTTGGCCATCGCGCTTATGGGCAACCCTGAGCTGCTGCTTCTTGATGAGCCAACGAACGGGCTAGACCCTGCGGGCATTCAGGAGATCAGGGAGCTGATACGCCACCTTCCCGTCGAGCTCGGTTGCACCGTGCTGGTCTCAAGCCACCTGTTGTCAGAGATTGACCAGATGAGCGACCACGTGGGCATCATCAGCCACGGGAAGATGGTGTGGCAGGGACCGCTGGGCGAGCTCCACGCGCGGGCGCGCCGATGGCTTGAGCTGCGTACCACGGACAATGAGCGCGCGGCTCGGCTGCTGAAAGCCTCCTGCGGCACGGACGGATGGGTGAGGGTCTCCGCTTTCGATGACGAGTCCGTGGCGCGGATGACGCTCAGCCTCGCGCGCGAGGGCATCGGCATCGTGCGCCTTGAGGAGCGCAACAAAGGCCTTGAGGACATCTTCCTCGCGCTGACCGGATCGGAGGTGTCACTATGAGAAACCTGATGCTTGAGTGTGCAAAGCTGCGCCGCAAGCGGGTGCCGATCATGGTGTTCGCCCTGGTTGCAGCCGTGCTTGCGTGGCTCTACGCAGACGCACACGGGGAGGGCATGGCAAGCCCCAGGGGCTGGCACTCCCTGTTCTTCGCTGCGTCCATCATGAACTCGGTCTTTCTGTCGCTCCTTGCGTCTGTGGTGTCGTCGCGCGTGGCAGATGTCGACCACGAGGCCAACGCATGGAAGCAGCTGCTCTGAGTGGCACTGCCGTCTGTGGCGGCCGCCATCGGAACCTTCAACTACGTAAGCAACCTTGAGATTCTGAAGCTCGGATGGTTTGACCTCTGGACCCAGCACACGCTCTGTGCAGGCCTGTACTTTCTTCACGCTCTCATCGGTGCCTCGTGTTCGTGGCTCATGCGGCTTGAGCATCGCGGCACCAACTGGAACCTGCTCATGGCCTCGCCTGTTGGTACGGTGAGCATCTTGACGGCAAAGCTTTTCGTTGCGTGGCTCATGTTGGCCGTGGCGCTCGTTGCGACAGGCGCACTCTTCGTGGGATGCGGCAAGCTGGTTGGTCTTCCCGGAATGCCCGGGCACGAGTTTGCGCTCTGGCTGGCACTGGCATGGATAGGGGGCCTTGCACCGATCGCTTACCAGCTGCTGGCGTCGCTTCTCGTCCGCAACTTCGCAGCTCCCGTGGGCGTGGCAGTCATCGGTGGGCTGGTTGGGTTCTTTGCCCATGCGTACGACAAGGCCTTGGCTTGGCCGTACGGCCTGGTGGTCTTGGCACTCAACAGCAATGGAAACGGAGCGTTGGGAATCTCCCGGATCGTTCCGTTTCTCGCTTCTTCCGTAGTATTCACCGCAGCTGCCCTCGGTACCGCCGCCTTCGTTCTCAAGAGGCTCGATGTAAAGACGGCATAGCTCCCGCGTGCTGCCTAGGCTACCCCAGATGCTTCTGGATGAACGCATCCACTATGTCGATCACCTGTGGCGTCCAGAACTCAGGACCGCCATGGTCGGCGCCACGCAGCAGGTAGAGCGCCGAGTCGTGCCCGGTCTCCACGAGACGCTGGTGCAGAAGCACGCTGCAGCGCGTGTTGACCGTGCGGTCCTTGGTGCCATGGAAGGTGAGCACGGGAGCTATCTGGGTCTTATCGTCGATGTTGCAACGCACCGAGAGCAGCTCGCGTGCCGCACGGTCCTCGCGCAGGTTGATGCCGCCCATCTCCATGCCTTCGGGCGAGTCGGGCAAGTTGTGGTTGACGGTGCAGGGGTTTGAGTCGTCAAAGGTGAGG
>JAFUBJ010000050.1 GCA_017460265.1 Atopobiaceae bacterium
CCACGTTGCCCTTGTCGGGGAAGAGCTCGCGGCAGACTTGGATGGCGTCAGCCTCGGCGTAGTTGTGCAGCGGGGCGAGCGGCGCGACCTCACGGACCCAGCCCAGACTCTCGTCGGTGACGATCTTGGACTCGGGGAAGTACCAACCACCCTGAACGACGCGGTGACCGATGCCGATGAAGTCCTTGCCCGTGGCGTTGATGATGTCGATGACGTACTTCATGGCAGTCTTGTGGTCAGGCAGCGGGGCCTCGATCTTCTGCTTGCCCTCAACGGCAATGGACTCGTAGCCCACGAAGGAGCCGTCGATGCCGATGCGCTCGCAGTTGCCCTTTGCGTAGACCTCTGCCGTGTCGACGTCCAGAAGCTGGAACTTGAGCGACGAGCTGCCGGCGTTGATGACCAGGACGTTCATGTGTCTCCTCTCACATTGGTTAATACCGCGATACATCATACGTCCCCCACGAGGTACGTGGGGGACAAAATGACAAGCCTAACGGTATCCCCGCAAGATGTGCCTGCAAGGATGGGGCGCCGTCCCTATGCGAAGTCGTCCGTCAGGCGGCGTCCGCCCAGCACGTGCAGGTGCAGGTGGCCAACTGCCTGGCCAGCGTCGGCACCTGAGTTGGAGACCACGCGAAAGCCGCTCTTGGTGATGCCCTCGGCCTTGGCGACCTCCTCGGCCGCATGCAGCAGGGCCGCCGCCGTCTGCGCGGGCACGCCATCGTCAAGGTCGGCGTAGTGGTCCTTGGGCACCACGAGCACGTGCGTGGGGGCCAACGGGCTCATGTCGCGAAAGGCCGCCACCAGGTCGTCCTCGTAGACGTAGTCAGACTCGATCACGTGGTTGGCTATCTTGCAGAAGATGCAGTCGTCATGCACTGCCATGTGGGTCTCCCCTCTTTGCCGTGTGTTCCCTACTCGTTGATGAACGCCGTCGAGGGCGCGGCCGTGGTGTCGGCCACCGCAACGTCGGCAGCAGTCGCATCCATGAGGACCTGGACCTTCTGCTCGGCGGTGGCAAGGCGCTCGCGCAGGCTCTTGAGGAGCTCCACGCCGCGGGCATAGCGCGCAAGCGAGTCCTCAAGCTCGAGGTCACCCGCCTCGAGCGCGCGCACGATCTGCTCGAGCTCGACGGACGCCTCCTTGAAGGTCATCTCGTCCACCGGACGTGCCTGTTGGTTCTCACTCATATCAAACCCCCTAAACCGTGGTTGTTGCCTGTGTTGAGGTGACCGTTGCGTTGACCGTGCCCGCCCCCAGCAGCACCGATATCTTGTCTCCCTCAGATAGCGTGGATGCGTCGCTCACCACGTGCCCCTCGGCGTCTCGCGTGATGGCGTAGCCGCGGGCGAGCACCTTGAGCGGCGAGAGGGCGTCGAGCGACGCCGCCGCCTTGGCAAGGCGCGCCTCGTGCGGCGCAGTGAGGCGCGCGCCGGCCGCATTCACCCGCCTTGCCGTTGCGTCAAGCGCATCGCGGAGCATGGCAAGCGAGCGCGGCAGGGCGCCCATCAGGCGCTCCTCGGTAAGGTCGAGGGTGCGCTGACGGTCGGAAACGAGCGACAGGGGCTCGGTGAGGCAGCGTCTTGTTGCCAGGGCCTCCACCGCCATCCGGCGACGCGAGAGGTCCGTGCCCATCGCCCTGCCCATGCGCTCGGACGATGTCTGAAGCAGCTGGCCCTGCTGTTCGACGATGCGGCCCATGGAGGCCGCAAGGCGCGTCTGACGGTCAGCCGTCTTCTGGGCGAGCTCGTCAATTGCGGGAGCGACCGACTCCGCCGCGGCCGTCGGCGTGGAGCAGCGGCGGTCGGCCACCATGTCGCAGATGGAGGTATCGGGCTCGTGGCCGATGCCCGTGATGACGGGAACTGGGCACGCGGCGACGGCGCGGGCCAGGCCCTCGTCGTTAAAGGTCATGAGGTCCTCGAAGGAGCCGCCGCCACGAACGAGCAGGATGGCGTCGGGTACGGCCGATGCCGCGACGCCAAGCGCATAGCGGATGGTTGCCGGGGCACCCGGCCCCTGCACCTGGCAGCCCACCACCTGGAGCTCCACCAAGGGGTTCCTGCGGGCGAGCGTGCGCTTGACGTCGTCTATGACGCTGCCCGAAAGCGAGGTCACCACCGCCACGCGCGTGCAGAAGCGCGGGATGGGCCTCTTGCGCGCGGTGTCCATCAGGCCCTCCTGCTGCAGCTTTCGCGCGAGGGCAGCAACCTGCTGGCGCAGCAGCCCCTCGCCCGAGGCTTCGATCTTGCGCGCGACAAACGACATGCGCCCGCTGCCGGTATAGACGTCGAAGGCTCCCGTGATCTGCACGGTCAGGCCGTCTCGCAGCTCAAAGCCGCACTTGGCATAGGTGCCACGCCACACGATGACGTCCATGGCCGACTGCTCGTCCTTAACCTGGAAGGAGCAGTGGCCGGACCGTGCGTTGGGGCCACGGAAGCCCGTGACCTCGCCGGCAACCGTCAGGATGGGCAGCGACCCCAAGGCAAGCTTTGCGTCCTCCAGGGCACGTGTGACCGAGATGGGGCCGTCAGGCTCGCCGTCAATGGCAGCCGGGTGTCCCCATGGGTCGTGCGCGTCAAAGGCGCTAGTCACGGCTGTTGCTCCTCGTGCGGCTCAGCAGGTATAGGAGCTGCAGGATGGACGAGAGCGCCGCGGCCACATAGGTCATGGCGGCGGCCGTCAGGACCTCCTTGGAGCCCTGCTGGTCAAGCTGGGTGCCGTACTGCGAGATGTAGTTGACCGCGCGGCGCGACGCGTCAATCTCGACCGGCAGGGTGACCAGGTGGAAGAGGACCGAGAAGCCAAAGAGCAGCACGGCAGCCTGAATAAGCCCGGCATGCTGCATCGCGATGCCCAGGAAGAAGAGCACGCTCCAGAACTGCTGGGTGAGGTTGACCACCGGCACGATGGCCGTGCGGATGCGACCGGGGGCGTATCCCCGGGCCGTCTGGACCGCATGGCCCGCCTCGTGGCAGGCAACGGCAATCGAGGCCACCGACCCGCCGGTGAAGTTCTCGTCAGAAAGGTGCAGGTTGTTGTCGCGCGGATCGTAGTGGTCGGTCAGCACGCCGGCCACGTGCCCGATGCCCACCGAGCCCGCACCTTCGTGCTCGAGCATGCGGCGTGCCATCTCGGCGCCCGTGTAGCCTCCCGGAGAAGGCACCTGGGACCACTTTGCGTACGTCCTCTTGATGTAGGCCTGAGCACCCATGCCCAGCAGCATGGTGACCACCATAAGGATCAGGTAGCTTATGTCCATGCCGTATCCGTAACCGTACCCGTAGTCCATGCATTCCTCCCACCGTCGGTCAATGCATGGAATGTACCCAAAGGGTAGCGCAACCATGCGACGAGAATGAGCGGCGGCGACAATATGGGCGGCAATTCATGACACGCCAGCCCTCGTAGCCGGCCATTCTGGTCGCTCAGCCAACGAATATCTCGCCAAGGCGAGAAAAGCGGCACGGTATTTGTCTTCGTGCAACAGAACTGGTTCGTAGCAGAAACAACGGCACGGTATTTGTCTTCGTGCAACGCATCTTGAGCGCAGGAGAGCTCAAGATGCAAAAAAACGTGTTGCAGGAAGACAAATACCATGCCGAAGCGTCTGGAGCCAGAGCCGCACGTTACAGGAAGACAAATACCGTGCCGCATTCTTGGATGAGCTGGAGTACAAACATGCCTTGACCGGCACATCTTTGGAGCAGGGCGCTACAGGACCTCGATGTGGCCTTCCTTCACGGTGAGGCCGACCTCCCCCGAAAGCAGCTGCAGCATGCGCTCGCCCGCCAGCTCGTAGCGCCAGCCCGACGCCAGGCGCGCCCCGGGACGGTGGAGCGCCAGGTCGTGCAGGTCGTCGCGGGAGGCAATGAGCTGCGGGGCGATGCCGCTCTTCTCGGATATGATGCGCAGCATGGCATACATCAGGTCGAGCACGCTCTCCATGTCCGCCGAGGGACGGTCGCGGTGCTGGACCTTGGGATAGCGCACGGGCTCGCAGTGCACGCCCCTCTCGACGGCGGCAACCAGCTCGCGCGCGTCGCGGTCCGACAGCTGCTCGGCGCCACGAACGCCCTTCAGCCTCTCCACCGTCTTGGGAAGCCGCTTGCAGGTCTCGACCAGCACCTCGTCAGAGACGACCCAGCG
The DNA here is from genome assembly GCA_017460265.1 of Atopobiaceae bacterium. Lineage (GTDB taxonomy): Bacteria > Actinomycetota > Coriobacteriia > Coriobacteriales > Atopobiaceae > UBA1367. The sequence continues at coordinate 4,156 of JAFUBJ010000050.1, forward strand.
CCTGGGAAGGTCGCGGGCCGCCGCCGTGCGCTCGCGCCAGGCGCAGACCTCGCGCGCAACGGCAAGCTGTCGCCTGGTGAGCGAGCTCGAGCGCTTGAGGTGCAGGTAGGCCTCCTCGGGCCTGCGCGCCACATGGGCGGCATCGGTCAGGGCATCCATCTCGGGCCCCAGCCACGAAAGGCGGTCGAGCCGCACCAGCTCCGAGATCATGCGGTCGTAGATCTGGGGAAGGTAGGTCACGTCGTCTTCGGCATAGCGAAGCTGGTCCTCGTCGAGCGGCCGCTTTGACCAGTCCGTGAGCGACTCCGCCTTGGGAAGGCGCACCCCACAGTAGGACTCCACGAGTGCGCCGTAGCCAATCTGCTGGCGAAGCCCCAGGAAGGCCGCGGCAAGCTGCGTGTCGAAGACGGGTGCCGGCACGCAGCCAAGGGAGTCCTGGATGACCTCGAGGTCCTGCGTGCAGGCATGGAACACCTTGGTGATGTCGGGGTCCACAAAGAGCGCCACCAGCGAGGAGAGGTCGTCGATGGCAAGCGGGTCTATGGCCGCCGCCTCGTCCGCCGTCGCGACCTGCACCAGGCAGAGCTTGGGATGATAGGTCTTCTCGCGAAGAAACTCGGTGTCGACGGCAATGACGCGCGACTGTGCCACGCGGGAGCAGAAGGCGTCAAGCTCTTCCTTGCTGGTGATATACACGCTCTGTTCTCATTTCTGGCAGAAAGGACGAGTCACGTCCTCTCCGCACGAAAGGGCTACCATGGACTTACGGGCGCTCATGCGCCCGCACCATCATAGCGAACGACGGAGGTGACGTGCGTGCGCACGCTTATAGTCCACAACCCAAGGTCCGGATTCGGCAGCGACTCCATCTACGAGTTTGAGCGCGCCCTTCTGCGGCAGGGCGACGAATGCGTCTTCCGCATCCTTACCCTTGACCCCGACGAGGACCAAGAGCGCCTGGCAGACGCCGAGTCGTTTGACCTCGTGGTCATCTCCGGAGGCGACGGGACCGTCTCCCACGCCCTCTACATGCTCCGTGACCGCAACATCAAGACCTGCATCTTCCCTTCGGGCACGGCCAACCTCCTTGCCGCGAACATCGGCAACGCGTCCGAGCCCACCGCCATTGCCAAGGCCTGCATCGAGGGCCGCACCTTCGACGCCGACCTGGCCGAGATGAGCTGGACCGACACCGAGCACAACGAGCACAAGGAGGGCTTTGCCCTCATGGCTGGCTCTGGCTTTGACGCGCGGCTCATGCACGACGCCGTCCCCGCCAAGCAGGCGCTGGGAGAGGCGGCCTACTTTGCGGCAGTGCTGGCCAACCTCTGGCCCGACGTCTACCACTTCACCATCGAGGTGGACGGCGTGGTCCACGAGCACGACGGCATCTCGTGCCTCATTGCCAACACCGCCATGATCCAGGGCGACATAGACATCGCGCCAGGCTGCGTCATGGACGACGGCATGCTCGACCTGATCGTGCTCGAGACGAAGGATGCCGCCCAGCTGCTGCTGCCCATCGTGGCGGGCATCGTCGATCCCACGGGGCGCTCCAGCAAGCGCCCGCACATTGCCACCTATCGCGGCGCGCACATCCGCGTCACGTCGGACAAGCCCATGAAGGTCGAGGTAGACGGCGACGTCATGGAGGGCGAGACGTTGAGCTGGGAGGCACGCTCCCTGCCGGGCTGCTGCTCCATCGTCATTGACGCCATGAGCCGCTACGCCTCGAGCCTGCGCGCCTCATAGGAGGAGGCTCGCGCACCGAAAGGGCGACACCCCTTCCGGTGCGCTCTTTAGCACAAAGAGGGAGGCTTCCCCTTTCCTTAAGAATGTGTCGTATTCCTCGATTTGCCGCGACTTCACGGGCAAAGTGGGTATAGTGTCCCCCTGGGTCGCAATCGAGAGGGTAATTGATGTCGCTGGACAAGCTGAAGAGAGACTTTGACGAGCTGTCGAAGGACGTCGTTGGCAGCCATCGCGTGCCGCTGATGCGCACCTTCATACAGCATGGCACCACGTCGACCTTTGACCACGTCGTCTCTGTGTCGTACCGGGCGCTCGCCCTGGCCCGCGGCCTGCGCATCCGCGTTGACGAGCGCTCCTTGGTGCGCGGTGGCCTGCTTCACGACTACTACCTCTACGACTGGCACGACCACGAGCACGCCCCCGACAACTGGCACGGCTTCACCCACCCCGGGCACGCCCTGCGCAACGCCGAGCAGGACTTTGGCGACCTCACGCCCATCGAGCGCGACGTCATCTCGCGCCACATGTTTCCCTTCCATCCCCTGCCCCCGACCACGCGGGAAGGCTGGCTGGTGTGCCTTGCCGACAAGATCTGCACGGTGCAGGAGTTCTTTGCCGCACGCCAGCGCTAGAGTCAGCTCGGGCTCACTTTTCGGAACGAAGAACAAGGGCCGCCTGACCGGCGTGGCCTCACGCTCCTGAGCGATACTGTTTCCTGATCACCACACAAGAGCATCGTGCGAGGGACATCCCATGTACTCCTTCTCTTCCCATGTGCGCTACAGCGAGTGCGACGAGCATGCGCAGCTGGGCATCGTCGCGCTCATGAACTACCTGCAGGACACCAACACCTTCCAGACCGAGAGCCTGGGCCTTGGCCTTGACCATATGGCGCGGCACCACTTTGCCTGGCTCCTTGCGGCCTGGCAGATCGAGATTGACCGCCTCCCCCACTTTTGCGACCCCATCACGGTCAACACGTGGTGCTACGAGATGAAGCGCACCTATTCGCTGCGCAACTACACCATGTGCGGGCCCGACGGCGTTCCCTTTGTGCGCGCCGACGCCATCTGGTTCACCTTTGGGCTCGACGAGGGCAGGCCCATCCGCATCCCGGAGTCCGAGATGGTCTACCTCTCCGAGGTGCCGCGCCTTGACATGCCGCCCACGCAGCGCAAGCTCAAGGCCGAGGGGCCGTACCGCGAGGGGGCGCCCATCGCCGTCAACGAGCAGCACCTTGACACCAACCGCCACGTCAACAACGCACAGTACGTCCTCATGGCCCTCCAGTCGCTCGACGAGGAGGTCATGCCGCATCGCATCTGCGTGCAGTACCGCCGGCAGGCCCTTCTGGGCGACGTGCTTGTGCCACGCATCCACACCGAGGAGGGCGGCTGGACGGTCGAGCTCGTCGACGGGCGCGAGCACGCCGCCGGAACCGACGACACCTTTGCCATCATCAGGCTGGAGGCATAAGAGCCATGCAGACCATACACGTAGTGGCTGGCATCATCTACCGAGACGAGCGCATCCTGGCCGCGCTGAGGCCCGACACTGCCGACGGCCTGGGTGGCTGGGAGCTGCCGGGCGGCAAGATCGAGCCCGGCGAGACGGGCGAGGAGGCCCTCCGGCGCGAGATTGCCGAGGAGCTGCTCATGGACCTCACGACCATGTGGCCCTTTGACACCGTGGAGCATGACTACGAGACCTTCCACCTCTCCATGGACTGCCTCGTCTGCCCCGTGGACCCGCTCCAGGAGCCCACGCTGACGGAGCACTCCGAGGTGCGGTGGCTGCGTCGAGACGAGCTTCTCGACGTTGACTGGCTTGCCGCCGACCGAAAGGTCATCTTGAAGCTGGGAATGTTCTGGGACCAGTTCTTCGCCACCGAGCACCTGTGAGCAACGGACGGCAAGCGTGACGCTGCCGGCCCGGCGTCGCCATAGGGCAATCACAGCTTTGGGATAAGATGGTTCAGTCCCTATGCGAAAGGAGCACGCCATGCAAGACGCGTTTGGACAGGAAACCACGCCGCGCATTGTCGAGTCCGCCTCGGCAACCACCTCTCCCGACAACGTGAACTCGGGCTCTCGAGCCTACTTGGCCGTCGCGATTGCGCTTCTGGTGGCAATGGCCCTCTCGACTTCCATCGGCGGCTGCATCTCGTCCAGCTTCAAGTCGCTGTATTACCTTGCGCAAGACGACATTGCCGCGACCGACTGGGATTACGTCCTTGACGAGGACTATGACCTTGACGACTACTTTGAGGAGCACTACACCTCGGTCGGAAGCCAGGCCTAGGCGGCCACACTCAGAAAGGGGCCTCGCATGAGCAAGGCAGACGACATCTTCATCAAGATGTGCACCGACGTCATAGAGAACGGCACCACCACCGAGGGCCAGGCGGTCCGTCCGCACTGGGAGGATGGTGCGTCTGCCTACACCATCAAGCGCTTTGGCGTGTGCAACCGCTACGACCTGCGCGAGGAGTTTCCGGCGCTGACGCTGCGCCGCACCGCGCTCCAGAGCTGCATGGACGAGATTCTGTGGATCTACCAGCGCAAGTCCAACAACATCTCCGACCTGGGTCCGCACATCTGGGACGAGTGGGCCGACGAGAGCGGATCGATCGGCAAGGCGTACGGCTACCAGGTGGGCAAGGTCAGCCACTATGCCGACGGCGACTTTGACCAGATGGACCGCGTCCTCAAGGACCTGCGCGAAACGCCCTTCTCGCGGCGCATCATGACCAACCTGTACAACATCTCGGAGCTTTCCGAGATGCACCTCTACCCCTGCGCGTTCAACGCCATCTACAACGTGACGGACGACTGCCGCGAAGACGGCCGCCTCACCCTCAACATGGTGCTCGTGCAGCGCAGCCAGGACATCCTGGCGGCCAACAACTGGAACGTCTGCCAATATGCGCTTCTGCTCATGATGGTTGCCCAGGTGAGCAACATGGTGGCGGGCGAGCTGGTGCACATGATTGCCGACGCCCACATCTATGACCGGCATGTGGACATCGTCCGCGAGCTCATCTCGCGTCCGACGCATCCGGCGCCGCGCGTGTCGCTGAACCCTGACGTGACGGACTTCTATGCCTTCACCACCGACGACCTTGTGGTTGAGGGCTACGAGTGCGGCCCGCAGGTCAAGAACATCCCCATCGCTGTGTAGGGGCAGCCATGGACGCCATCGTTTCTGTCACGCGTGACTGGGGCATTGGCCTTGAGGGCGACCTTGCCGTGGCAAACCGGGCGGACATGCGCCGGTTCGTGCAGCTGACCTGCGGCGGCAGGAAGCCGTCCGAGGCCGCTCCCGGCGAGGTCCTGGGCACCGTCGTCATGGGAAGGAAGACCTTCCAGAGCTTCCCGAACGGCGCGCTCAAGGCGCGGCGCAACATCGTCATCACACGCGACGAGGCGATTGAGGCGC
>JAFUBJ010000530.1 GCA_017460265.1 Atopobiaceae bacterium
AGGATTGATGCGCAGGCCGGCCGCGCCGCGCTCTGCGGCGCCCATCGCAAGCCTGTGGTCAAAATGGATGTCGGCAATGACGGGAAGCGGGCTTTCCGCACAGATGGCCCTGAACCCCTCGAGGGCCTCGGCCTGGGGGACGGCCACGCGGATGATCTCGCAGCCGGCATCGGCAAGGCGGCGAATCTGGTCGAGGGTCGCCTTAGGGTCGTCGGTCTTCGTCGTGCACATCGACTGAACCGAGACCGGCGCTCCCCCTCCGACGGCAACGTTGCCGACCATTACCTGACGCGTGCGTTCACGGGGCGCCGACGCGCCTGTCAAAACCTCTGCCATGTTGCATTACCTACCCTAGTACGAAGCGAACGATGTCGTTGCGAAGCGCCACGACAAAGACGAACAGGAAGAACGCGAGCCCCACGTAGCTTACGATGGACTGCGCACGCGTCGAGAGCGGACGCCCGGTGACGAGCTGGATGACCTCGATCAAGATCTTGCCGCCATCAAGAGGCGGGATCGGCAAGAGGTTCATGAAGCCGAGCGACATGGACACGGAGGCCACCAAAAGGACAAGCTCGATCGGGCTCGTGCGGGCCGCCTCCGACGCCATGACCGAAATGCCAACGACGGAAGACGATGACTCGAGCACCTCCATGGTGTGCTGGGGCATGATGAGCCTAATCGCAAAGGCGGCGACGGTCACCGCATAGTCCCAGGCGAAGCTGAGCGCCGTCAGGACATCAGAGCGCCACAAGACGGTGGAGCCATCGCTCGCGGTCACCTCCATGCCAAAGACGCACAGCGTGACCACGATAAGGAGCACGGAGAAGATGATGTTCACGAACGGCCCCGCCACGAGCGTGATGACGCGCGGCAGGAAGGACCTGCCAAGGTAGGTATGGCTCCGCTCGTGCTCGAGGAAGTCGCTTGGAGACATGTCGGGCACGCGAGGCTCCCCCTCGCCCGTCGAGCCCGCGCGCGAGAAGTCATGCCCGCGGTCATACTCGTTGAGGAGGCGGTCGTCCCGGGCCAGCGTCTGGAATGACTCCGGCCATTCTGCCTGGCCCACCTGCTCGCCAAGCTCAGGGTCAGAGTGGGGCGCAATCGAGCCCCAGTCTGCCAGCGTGGCCATCAGGCCATAGGCTCGATCAACGTCGCAGCCGAGCTCGTCGGCAAGGTCGCAGACGCGCACGCGCCCGTGGCGCTGCACGCAGGCAAGGGCCGGGGCGAGCAACTCGTCCTGTTCGCCCTCCATGCCGCAGATCCTCGTGTAGCCGCCCAGAAGAATGGGGGTGACGCCCACCTCGGTGCCATAGGTCTTCGACTTGTGCGAGAGACGAAAGCGCGAGGGAAGGCCAAGGAAGAACTCGGTCACGCGCATGCCGAAGAGGCGCGCGGCCAGATAGTGCCCACCTTCATGGATGAACACGAGCAGCGACAGGACCAGAAGGCCCCAGAAAGCAATGATGACGACCGACATGATATGCGTCACGCCTAGAGGGCCTGGAGGTGCACGCGAGCGCGCTCACGCGCCCATGCGTCGACGTCGTTGAGCTGCTGGATGGTCTCGACCTGCTCGACGGCCGTCTCGTCCATGACCTCGGACACGATGCGCTCGATGTCGAGGAAGCCGCATTCGCCATTGCGAAATGCCGCGTTCACGACCTCGTTGGCGGCGTTCATGGCGCAGGGCAGCGTTCCGCCCGTGCGTCCCGCCTCCTTGGCCAGGGCAAGGCAGCCAAAGGTCTTCTCGTCGGCCTCGCCAAAGGTGATCGGCGGCATGTGCCAATAGTCGTCGCGCTCGCAGCAGGTCTCCCACCGCTCGGGGAAGCTGAGGGCGCCCTGGATGGGGTTGCGCATGTCGGAAGGGCCAAGCTGGGCCTTCACGGTGCCATCGACGAACTCGACCATCGAATGGATGTGGCTCTGACGCTGCACCAGCACGCGGACCATGTCGATGGGAACCTCGAAGAGGTGCTGCGCCTCGATGACCTCGAGGCCCTTGTTCATGAGGGTCGCGCAGTCGATGGAGATCTTGGGTCCCATGTTCCAGTTGGGATGCGCAAGGGCATCGGCCGCGGTGACGTGCTCGAGCTCGCTGCGGTCCTTGCCGTAGAACGGGCCGCCCGAGCAGGTGAGCCAGATGCAGTGGACCTCCTCGATGCGCTCCCCCAGCAGGCACTCGTAGATGGCGTAGTGCTCGGAGTCGACGGGGATGAGCCGGCCAGGCTTGGCAAGCGGCATGAGCAGGTCGCCGCCGACCACGATGGACTCCTTGTTGGCGTAGAGCAAGATCTTGTCGGCCACGAGGGCGGCGTGTCCCACCGAGATGCCCAGTGCCCCCACGACGGCATTCATGACGCAGTCGTGGCTGCCGTGGGCCGCGAGCTCGGCCACGGCCTGGGGGCCAAAGCTGACCTCGCAGTCGTCAGGAAGCTCGCTCAGGATCGCGTCGTGCTCGTGCGCGGGGTTGCCAATGGCGACGCGGCACACCTCGAACTCACGCGCG
>JAFUBJ010000531.1 GCA_017460265.1 Atopobiaceae bacterium
ACTCGCTCACCCGCAACGCGGGCGTGCTCACCTGCACCGAGAAGAGCGGCCACTACGGCGCAGGTGCCCCGACGGTCAAGGCCATCGGCACGACGACCCTCACGGTCGCGACCACCACGGCCCCCGCCGACTACCAGGCCCTGTACCCGACCTACCTCTTCCAGCCCGGCGCCATTCGCCACGCCCCCGCGCCGATCGCGCACCCGACCTTCGTCGACCGCGACGAGCTGAAGCGCGGCGGCATGGAGTTCTTCGGCAACCGCTTCCGCGAGGCCACGCATCCCAACGGCTTCACGTTCACGCTTCCGCAGAACACCATCTCGCCGACCGACGCGCAGCTCGCGGACACGGCCAACTGGTCGCTTGCCTACGCGGACCATCGCATGATCCCGTTCGCGAAGCTCATCACCCCCGGCCACGAGGCCTAGGAGGGCCGAGCCATGACCGACGCGGAGATGGTGACGATGGTGACGACGCTCGTGGCCGAGCCTAGGTTCGACCAGTTCGTGGCGTCCTACCTCGAACTCGCCAAGGGTGCCGTGATGCAGCACCTCTTCCCCTACCGCGACGCGGAGTGGGCGGACGTGCCCGAGAAGTACCACGCGCGCACCTGCGAGATCGCCATCTACCTCGTCAACCGCAGGGGAGGCGAGGGAGAGACCACGCACTCGGAGTCGGGTGTCAGCCGCAGCTACGAGAGCGCGGGAATCCCCGCCTCCTACTTCCGGGGCATGGCCCCGTTCGTGGGGGTGCCGTCGTAATGCGCAACCAGGACAGGGACCGCAGGCCGGTGTGGATCGCGAAGTACGTCGGGCAGGTGGCGGAGACCGACGAGCAGGGCAGGCTGACGGGGCGCCACACGCCCCAGTACGGCGAGCCTCAGCTCTTCTGGCCGACGGTCACCGTCATGAGGGGCTACACGTGGAACGAGTTCTGGGGCAAAGCCCACGACTACGACCGCGTGGTGCGCATCGACGACCCGCTTTGGTGGGTTGACGAGAACGCAGTGCTCTACATCGATACGCCGTTGTGGAAGTACGGCTCCTTCCAGGAGCTTAACCGCGCGGTGCTCGACGGGACGGTCGACATCTCGGACTGCGAGCCTGACTACACGGTCAAGCGCATCGGGCACGGCAAGAGCTACACGATATTCACCGTCGAGAAGATAGAGGGGGTGCAGATGCAATGAGGGTCCCCATGGGTCTTTCCAGCGCCTCCGTGCGCGAGGGCATCCGGAGGATCGAGGCGTACCGAGACTCGATTCCCGCGAGGCTCGACCGCGTCTGCACCGCCCTCTGCGACCTCGGCGTCGCGGTGGCCGTCACCGTCGCGCCCATCGACACGGGCGACCTGCGCTCCTCCATCCACGTGGAGCAGCGCGGGGGGCACACGGTCCTCGTGGTCGCCGACAGCGAGCACGCGGCCTTCGTGGAGTTCGGCACCGGCGTCGTCGGCGAGGGCACCTACCAGGGCGAGCTGCCCGAGGGGTGGTCCTACGACGAGCGGCGCACGCCCGAGGCCCACGACCCGCTCGACCCCACCTGGTGGTACTACCGCGACCCGGTGGACGGAGAGGTACACAAGACGCAGGGACAGGCGGGCAAGGGCTACATGCTCTCCGCCTCGGAGACAATGCGCCAGAGGCTCATGGACGTGGCAAGGGAGGCCTGGTCGGCATGATCGACATCGAGGTCGACTTCTTTAACGAACTGGCCCGCCTCGTGCTCGCGGACTACCCGGAGGCGTACATATCCAACGAGTACACCCCCGTGCCGGGGTCCTTCCCCGCCCTGTTCGTGCTTGAGTCCTCGAACGTCCTCGCGAACAGGTTGCAGACGTCCTCCGACGAGGAGGAGGGCGCGTCGCTCACGTACACCATCGAGGTCGCCCATCCGTCCACCAAGGACGGCAAGGCGACATGCAAGGCAATCCTCGGGACCATCGACGACCGCATGCGGATGCGGAACATGACGCGCACCATGTGCGAGCCGGTCAAGAACGCCGAGAACCCGAGCATATACCGGATGATCGCCCGCTACACGGGCATCGTCGACCGATTCGGAACGCACTTTAGGAGGTAACCATGCCAACCGCAGCGGCCAAGTCCCGAAACACCTCTCGTAGCTACCTGATGATCTCCTCTGACGGCACTAGCTACAGCAAGCTCATCGACGTGAAGGAGATCCCCGCGTACTCGCAGGCCCCCAACATGCTCGATGACACCACCCTGTCGGACCTCGCGCACACCTACACGCCCGACATCCTTGACAGCGGCGGCGGTCTTGAGTTCACCGCCAACTGGACCAAGGAGAACGTCCAGGCGCTCGACGCGGTCGACGGTGTCGAGAAGTACTACGCGATCTACTACGGAGCGTCCGAGACCACCACGAGCGGCACGACCACCCTCACGCCCGACGGCCACGACGGCCTCGTGAAGTTCAAGGGCATCCTGAGCTTCTGTTCGGACTCCGTCGGCGTAGGCGCGGTCCACGACCTGAAGTTCTCCATCGCCCCGAGCACCGCGCCCGAGGTCTCGTTCCCGAGCTAGGCCAGGAGAGGCTGACAGATACGACGAAAGAGAGGTTCAGCAATGGATGACCAGTAGACCAAGGTGCCGAAGAGCATCGTCCTCAGCTACGACGGCAAGGACTACGAGCTTGAGTTCGACCGCGCGTCCGCCGAGAAGGCGGAGCGCATGTACGGCTTCCGCATCAACGAGCTGATGGGGTCCGTGCAGATCACGACCATCAAGAACATGTTCACCGCCGCGTTCGCGAAGAACCACCCGAAGGTGCCCCAGTCCCTCATCAACGAGATCTACAACCGCACCTCCGACAAGGTCGACCTCTACCAGGCGCTGGTGAGCATGTACCTTGAGACCGCCCAGAGCGTCCTTGACGACCCGGAGGTGGACGAGGGAAAAGCGGCCAGCTGGAAGGTGGTCTAGGCCGGGAGGAGAAGGCCTACGACACCATTTCCGAGATCTTCTGGGACGTGCTCCCGGAGTACATGGCGATAGGCATGTCGCCAGAGGAGTTCTGGCACGGACCTCTCGCCCTGTGCGGGGCGTACCGGAAGGCTTGGGAGATCCAGCAGGACCAGCGATTCGCCTCGGAGTGGAGGCAGGGCCTCTACGTGCACGAGGCCTTTTCCACGGTCATGGACCACGCATTCAGCAAGGCCGCGACCAGCACGTACCCCGACGCGCCGCTCTTCTCCTCTCAGAAGGTCCGCGAGGAGATCGAGGAGCGAAGGGAGAGGCGCGCGATGGAGGCCGAGCGCAAGCGGGTCTTCGAGTGGGCCGAGAGGGTCGCCAAAAGATTCGAGAAGCCGTCGGGAGAGGACGGCTGAGACTGACACGGGAGAGGTTCCGCCTTCTGACGACTACCTGCGCAGGAGGCGAAGATGGCCGAGGGCACTATCGACAGGCTTGCCATCGAGGTATCCGGTGACGCCAGCGCGGCGACCAAGGGCATCAACCGCCTGGTCACCGCCCTCGGCAAGCTGGAACGTGGCATCGACGCCCCGGCGAGCAAGCTGGGACGCCTACAGAACGCGGTCAGGCAGCTCTCCAACGCGGTGAGCGGCCTAAACGTCTCCAAGCTGCAACAGCTCAGGGACCTCAAGGTGAGCGCCTCCCTGAGCCGCAACCTCGTGGACCTCGGGGCCGCTGTGGAGCTGATCCCCAGCGACACGACAGCGAGGATAGGCGCGCTTTCCGGGCTTTCGAGCGTCGGCTCCCTCAAGGTGCCCAAGTCGCTCTCCGAGCGCATGCTCGACCTCGGGGCGGCAATCGAGCTGCTCCCTGAGGACACCGACGCGCGTCTCAGGTCCCTCTCGCCGCTCGCGGGGATCTCCTACGTCACGATGCCCGCGACGCTCGGGAAGAACCTCAAGACGGTCGCCGAGGCCGTGCGCCAGATCCCGCTCGACGCCGGTGAAAGGCTTCGCCCGCTCGCAGAGTCCCTGCTGGCCCTCAGGGACCTTCAGGGCGTCAGCATCGGCACGCCCATCAAGAACCTCGCACAGCTCCCGGACGCCCTGAAGGCGTTCGAGGACCTCGACGTCGACGCGTTCGCGGAGGCCTTCCGCAAACTCAACTCCGAGCTGCTGCCCCTCACGCAGACGGTCGAGAAGCTCGCCGCAGCCGTGAAGGAGCTGCCCCCGTCGTGGCGCAGCGCTGGCGCCGCAGCGCGCACCGTTGCGTCCTCGCAGAAGTACCTCGCAGCACAGGCCGAGGCGGCTCAATCCAAGGTAAAGGCGCTCTCCCAGAGGCTCCTCGGCCTCATCGACGTCGCAAAGATCGTGGCGGGCCTGAAGCTCGTCGCGAGCAAGGTCGTCGAGTGCACCAAGGCGGTCTCCGACTATATCGAGGACATGAACCTGTTCGCCGCCTCCATGGGCGAGTTCACCGACGAAGCGACCGGCTTTGCCACGACCGTGCAGGCACTCATGGGCATCGACGCTGGCGAGTGGTCCCGCTTCCAGGGCGTGCTCATGAGCATCGGCACGGGCTTCGGCATCGCGAACGACCGCATGGCAACCATGTCCCAGAACATGACGCAGCTGGGCTACGACATCGCGTCTTTCTACAACCTCGACGTCGACGAGGCCATGCGCAAGGTCCAGTCGGGCTTCGCAGGCGAGCTTGAACCCATGCGCCGCATCGGCTACGACCTCTCCGTCGCGAGGATGGAGATCGAGGCGACCAATCTCGGCATCGAGAAGCAGGTCAGCGACATGACGCAGGCCGAGAAGGCAGCTCTGCGCTACCACCTCATGATGACTCAGCTCACGCAGGTGCATGGCGACATGGCGCGCACCATCAACTCGCCTGCCAACCAGCTCCGCGTGCTGAAGGCGCAGTTCACCATGGCTGCGCGAGCCGTGGGCAACGTGTTCATCCCCATGCTGAACGCCATCCTCCCGTACGCCATCGCAGCGGCCAAGGCGATCCAGATACTCGCGAACACCATCGCGCGCTTCTTCGGTATCGACGCTTCCTTCGAGGTCGACTACTCCGGACTCGACACGAGCGGCATCGCAGCGGACACGAGTGGCCTGGCGGATCTCGCGGACGCCACTGAGAACGCAGGCGACTCCGCTTCAGACGCCAAGAAGAAGGTCGAGGACCTCAAGCGCTCCGTCATGGGCTTCGACGAGTTGAACAAGCTCACCGACGCCTCGTCCTCCGACACGGGAGGCTCTGGCGGGAGCGGATCAGGTGCTAGCACGCCCGACCTCGGGTCGGTCATGGACCAAATCCCACTCGACACGTACGACTTCCTCGCGGGACTCGACGACTACCTCACCGAGGTGACCGACGAGCTTGCAGAGAAGATGATCGGCCTGCTGCCCTACATCGCGGCGGTCGCTGGCGGACTCGCCGCGTGGAAGATCGCGGACGCGCTGCTTCCCGACACGTTGGAGGGCATCGAGAGGTTCAAGAAGCTCGCGGGCGTCGCGATGACGGTCGCAGGTGCCATCCTCTACGTCTCGGGCGTGTGGGATGCGTGGGTCAACGGCATGGACCTCGGGAACACCTTGCAGATCCTCGGAGGCATGGCTCTCATCATCGGTGACCTCGCCCTCGCGTTCGGCCCGGTGGCCGCAGGGTTCGGCGCCCTCGTCACCGGCGTTGGACTGTTCGCGACCGCAGTGCACGATGCCGGCACCAACGGCATCAACTGGTTCAACACCCTCGGCATGGTCGTGGGCGGCGTCGTGGCGGTCCTCGGCTCCTTCTTCGCGGGCCTCACGGGATCGGTGACGGCCTTTATCGGCGTGGTCTCTGGCGGGATCATGGTCGTGATGGGCTTCGCCGACGCCTGGAA
>JAFUBJ010000532.1 GCA_017460265.1 Atopobiaceae bacterium
CGTCTCTTGCGTGTTCGTGGACAGCACCTCCGAAGCTGACGGCATCCATCTGCTGGCGCGTGGCATGGCTGGGCCTCAGGTGGAGGTCGAGTACCGACTCTGTGCCAATGAAGGGGAGGACTGGAAGGTCGTGGAGGACTGGTCCCAGAAGGACGCCTTCGTGTTCCTCCCTGAGGATGGCGCAAGGGGTCCGGTGAGCCTGCGTGTGGATGCGCGCGCCGCGGGAAGCGAATACGTAGATCCGGACCGCTTCCGCGAGCTTATCGCGATGTACTGAGGGATGCCGGCTGGCTTACGACCTCGGGCTCTGCCAGCCGTAGACGATGCGATTGTAGTCTGCTCCCGGCACGCAGGTCTGAAACACCGTGGCGTCTCCCACGAGCACGATGATCTCGTCGAGGATGCTCTGCTTGGGGTAGTCAAAGATGCCCTCGATGAGAATCGTTTGGTCGTTTATCGTGACGGTGTCGCCAGGCTGCATGTCGAGGATTTCGAGGCCATAGCCTGACCAGCTGTGCGTAACGTAGTAGCAGACGTCCCACTCCGCCAGGGAACCGTCGGAAGGGGCGTCCACAAGGTCGGGGTTCCACTCTGCAGACCAAGGGCCAAAGGCCTGCGGGGAGCGGGGAACGACCTGCACGGTCTGGAGCCTGCCCTGAGCGTGCCTCCGTGCCCACTCGTAAGCCTGTTGCTCCGCAGCCTGAGGGTAGCCGGGAAGCCACGGGGTGAGGGAGCGCATGATGACCATCGCGCTCGGGACGGGTGGGTCAGGGGGAGCGGCTTCTTTCCTTTGCGCAAGATGCCCGTCGGCAACGGCAAGGAGGATGCCGGCGAGGGCGATGAGGCAAAGGATGAAGGCAAGCCCAAGGGCCGTGTTGTGCTTCTTGGCGGTCGTCATGGCTGGGGCGGCGTCTATCGACGGTATCTCATGACGACCTGGGGCAGCTCTTCCTTGCCGTCGATGTAGTCTGCCAATGCCGTCTCGGGGTCTCTGCCATGGAAGAGGGCGCAGATGCCGCAGGAGTCGCAGTCGGCTATGCAGGCATAGCGCTTGCGCACGTATGCGAGGCGCTCCTCCTTCGAAGACTCATTGATGCTTGGTGTCATGACTGCCGCCTTCCCGCACGAGACGTTCATATCAGTATGCCACGACACGGATGCTGTTTACAGCCATCGAGGATTGCAGTAAGGTAAACCTGCTCGTCAAGAGGCGCCCTTAGGGGCGCGTAGAGCCGAGGGACCGAGCCCTATGACGCTCCGGCAACCACCCTGGGGGGAACGGTGCCAATTCTCGGCAGGTCGCGCGAGCCGCGGCCTGGAAGACGGGGAGCATAGCTTTTTTGCGAGGCCCCCACATGCAGGGGGCTTTTTTGAGCCCCAAGATCCCGCACCGCGGGACAAGGGAGACATGTGACATGTCAAAGCGAAACTACCTCTTTACGTCAGAGTCGGTGACCGAAGGCCACCCCGACAAGATCTGCGACCAGATCTCGGACGCGGTGCTTGACGCCATCCTTGCCAAGGAGGCGCGCCTGGAGAAAGAGGGCTACATCTCGCCCACGGGCGTTCCGGCATGCGTGGACAATGTTCGCTGCGCCTGCGAGACCTTCGTGACGACGGGTACCGTGGTCGTTTCGGGCGAGATCAGGACCCAGTCCTACGTTGACGTGCAGAAGATTGCCCGCGACACCCTACGTCGCATTGGCTACGACCGCGCCAAGTACGGCTTTGACTGCGAGACCTGCGGCGTCATCAACATGATTCACGAGCAGAGCCCCGACATCGCGCGCGGCGTTGACGAGTCGTTTGACGTGCAGGCGGGAAACACCGCTGACGAGCTGGACCTTGTGGGTGCTGGTGACCAGGGCATGATGTTTGGCTATGCCTCCGACGAGACCGACGTGCTCATGCCCATGCCCATCTATTTGGCGCAACGCATGGCGCAGCGTCTGGCAGAGGTCCGCAAGTCGGGCGAGGTGGCCTATCTCAGGCCTGACGGAAAGACCCAGGTGACCGTGCGCTATGCCGATGACCTGCCGGTTGAGGTCACGGCCGTGGTTGTCTCCACGCAGCACGATCCGGTTGTCGAGGACATGAACGTCATCCTCAAGGACATGGTGGCCCACGTCATCGCGCCCGTGCTGGACGAGGTGGGCATCAGCTGGGACAACGCGACCATCTACGTCAACCCCACGGGCCGCTTCGTGGTGGGCGGCCCCATGGGCGACACGGGCCTGACGGGCCGCAAGATCGTGGTGGACACCTACGGCGGCATGGGTCGTCACGGTGGTGGCGCCTTCAGCGGCAAGGACTGCACCAAGGTCGACCGTTCCGCTGCCTACGCGGCGCGCTGGGTGGCCAAGAACGTGGTGGCCGCCGGGCTCGCGCACCGCTGCGAGGTGCAGCTGGCCTACGCCATCGGCGTGGCGCACCCGCTCTCCATCATGGTGGACACCTTTGGGACCGCCAACGTTGACGAGGCGATCATCACCAAAGCCGTCGACGAGGTCTTTGACCTGCGCCCGGGTGCGATCATCCGCGACTTGCGCCTGCGGAGGCCCATCATCGAGAAGACGGCTGCCTACGGGCACTCTGGGCGTGACGACGCCGACTTCACCTGGGAGGCGTGCGACCGGGTTGACGAGCTCAAGGATGCCGTCAAGCGTCTGTCTGAGCGCAAGTAAGGAGGTACGATGCTACGGAACGTCTCTGTCGAAGACGCGCAGGCGATTCATGCCATCGTGGTTGCGTCCCTGCGCTACGAGAGCAGTCAGCTTGACGTGGTCCGCAGGCGGATTCGGGAACTGGCGGGTGCCGACCATTGCATAAGCCTGGTCTGGGAAGACGATGCCACGGGTGAGGTGCAAGGGTTCATCCATGCCCTGCGCTTTGACACGCTCCACAGCGAGGGCGGTTGGGGCGTCGTCACGCTTGCGGTGGCGCCAGAGTGCCAAGGCCGTGGAA
>JAFUBJ010000533.1 GCA_017460265.1 Atopobiaceae bacterium
TGTCAAAGGCGTCCTCGCGCGATCCCGAGGTCAGGAAGCGGCCGATGGCCTGCTCGAGGCTCAGACGGTCGAGGTCACGCTCCATGTTGTAGGGGATGGTGTTCGCCTTGGAGCTGCGCCCGTCCTGGTCTGCGAGGGCAGCGCGCGCGGGATCGGTCGTGTCAAAGCGCAGGTCCTCGCAGGCTTCGCGGATGAATGCGAGGGCCTCCTGGCCGTACGCGCGTGGCGATTGGGGGAGGTCAGGGATGTGCACGGTGTCCGAGATGCCGTAGTCGCGCAGGTTTGCCTCCTGCATCAAGCGAAGTGCGTTGTAGCCCATGGTTTTGCCTCCTCGGTCGGTCCGTGGACAACTCTATCAGGCACGATGCGCCCCCTTGTTGCCTGGCTGGCAACAAGGGGGCGCTGTAGGTGCTTCCCTCCTGGTTGGGGACGCTACTCCCCAGGCTTTGCGGGCGGCTCGCCGCCGTTCCCGGGGCCGTGCCCGCCATCGGGCGGGGCTGCGGGAGGCTCGCCGCCAGGGCCACCCATGCCGCTGCCGGTGGGCAGCGTGAAGGTGATGGCGGTTCCGGTGCTGGCCGTGCCAGCCGTGTAGGCGGCGCCGTCAACGTAGAGCGTGTGGCCGTTGAGGTCGATGGCGTCGGCGTCGCAGGTGAGCGAGGTGACGTAGGAGTCGCCGGTCAGCACCCACTTCGAGCCGCTCTCGATCTCGACGTACACGGCACCCTCGTTTGCGGGGTTCACGGCACCAGTCAGGGTTGACCCGTTCTTGAGGTACATGTTGAGCTCGGACACTGAGTCGACGAGGATGTCTCCGTCAATGTCCTGGTCCGAGGCGTTGAGCGTGACGTGGCCGCCGGTGCTGCCCTCGCTGCCCCCGCCCGCGGCGGCAAGGCGCATGAAGTTGCCGCTGGCGTCGTCGTTGGTGATGGTGGCGCCGGAGAGATTGATGCTTGCGACGGTGTTGTTCACAAAGAAGATGTCGCCGTTCTCGTTGGTGAGCGACCCGCCGTTCATGGTGAAGCTTGCCTCGCCCTCGGCGGCGTCACCCGACATGGACTGATAGATCATGACTGCCTGGTACCAGTCGCTCTTGTCGCTGTTCTTGGTGGTGTTGCTGGCGGTGAGGTTGACGTCGTTCAGCTCGACGGAGTTCTTGCCCTCGACCACGACGCCCTGCGATGCGGTGGACTCGAGCGTTGCCTTGCTCACGTGGACGTCTGCCGTGGAATAGATGACGGGCGAGCCGGTTCCGTCGGTGATGTAGGTGCCGCCGTTCACGTTCTGCGTGCCGCCGCCGCGGTCAGAGCGGATGGCCGCCGATGAGTTGCCCGTGGTGTGAACGTAGAGGTCAGTGGCGTTGAGGGTGCCTCCGCCCGTGACCATGATGCCACCCGAGCAGTTGTCGCTCGTCTCGATGAGCGAATGCTTGATATTGATGGTCGAGCCCTCGCCGTAGCTGAAGACGGCGTTGGCGTGCTTTCCGCTCGTCGTGACGATGACGTCGCTCAGGTCGAGCGTGCCGCCATTGGTGGCAAAGACCGCGGCGTTGGTGCCATAGAAGTCCGATTCGTCGCCATCGGAGTTGCCGGTCTTCACGACCTCGACGTTGCTGTAGGAATCGCTGGTCCCGTCTGCCGTGATGGCATGGCTTTCGCTAGCGTCATCGGTGATGGTCTCGTTGATAGTCAGGTCCTCGCGCGTAAGCGAAAACGGCGTTACCGTGGCTTCCTGATCCTCGCCCTGCTCTTCGAGTTCGGTCGACCCTGCCTCCGCGGCCTCAGTCTCGGTGACTTCCGCGTCAGGCGCCTGAGCCCCGCAGCCTCCCAGTACGACGGCGAGCGCCAGGGGAAGTGCCAGTAGCTTGTGTGATGTCATGGACGTCTCCCTTCGTTTGTCCGACAGGCAAACGGTACCGCAGCAACCTTAAGGTTTCTTGAATCGAATGAGAGTCATCGTATAGCACATCAAGCTTGAGGAGCTTTCAGCAAAGCCTGACTCAAAAGGGAGTATCCCTTTTGAGTCATTCGCGGGGACGGTTATAGAACTCGTTCACGCGCGACTCAGCCCACTGGCTCTTCTTGCGCTCGACCCAGGCGTCGCGCTGGCTGACGATGGCAAGCATCTCGTCGGCTATCTCTTCGGGGCTCTGGGGTTGCGCCTGTCGCAGGTAGGAGGCCATGCGCGTCATGGCCTTGTCGGAGCGCAGCTCGCCTGCGAGCACGACGCCAAACTCCTCGGGATATCCCAGCTCTTCTACGGCGCGCAAAAGGTCGTCATATGCGCTCATGCGAGCTCCTCTGTACTTTGCCAATAGTCCTTTGGAGGCACTATTTTTGCATAACCACAGGAAAGAAATACGAAATCGCCCCGAAAGGATGATTGGCAAGGTATGAGCCGGGACAAGATGGGTACCATGACCGTACCAACAGACAAAGACGTCCCACGAAGGAAAGAGGAAACCATGTGGAACATCACTGATATCAAGACGAAGGGGCGCGAGGCCTTCAAGCTCAACTACTGGCCGTGCGTGATCGTAAGTGCCATCTACATGCTGCTCTTTGGCGGCAACACGTCTCGCGTGACGACGAGCGTATCTCCGAGCAACGTTTCTGTCGACGTGTCGGTGCACGGCCAGAACATCGCCGAGGCTGCCCAGAACATGACGAGCGAGCAGCAGATAGCAGTTGCCGGCTTCGCCTTCGTCGGCGTGCTCATCGCTTTGGCGGTCGGCCTTCTCGTCAAGGCGTTTATCGTCAACCCCGTCGAGGTGGGCGCCTCCCGCTTCTTCAAGAACAACGTTGACGACCCTACCACCAGCGTCGGCGTGCTTGCAGAGGGCTTCTCTGACTTTGGTCGCACCTTCGTGACCCTGCTTCTGCGTGACCTGATCATCGCCGCGGGTTGCATCCTGCTGTTCATCCCGGGCCTCTATGCCATATACTGCTTCCGCATGGTCCCCTACATCGTCAAGGACAACCCGGAGCTTGCCCCCATGGATGTCCTCAAGCGTTCGAACCAGATGATGCAGGGCAACAAGTGGCAGGCGTTCGTGCTCGACCTCACCTTCATTGGCTGGTACCTGCTTGGCGCCATTACGTTTGGCCTGGGCCTGATCTTCTGGGCCAACCCGTATCACATGAGTGCCAACGCTGCCCTCTATAAGGAGCTGAGCAATCAGATCTAGGGTCTCTAGATTTCGACATCTTTGATGACTGACAGTAGCCCCGCCTGCGCGTATGTGCAGGCGGGGCTACACTGTTCAGGTACACCAGATGATGCACGCTTACAGGAACGCAAGGAGTCTTTTCATGGTGGCGGAAATAGCACACAACACGTTCTGGGAGAGCGTGGACCTCTTCTCCCTTTTCCTCTCGATTGCCTTGATCGTTGCGGCTATCGCCGGTGCATTCTTCTTGGCGCGGCTCGTAACGCACTACGTGCGCAAGTTTCTCAACAAGACAAATGCGGGCAGCGCGTCGATCATCATCAATTTGGCCAAGGGCGTCATTGCCTGGTTCACCATCAGCTTCTTGTGCGAGTACGTCTTTGGCATCAAGATGTCGGGCATCGTGCAGGCGCTGGGCATCACCACGCTCATTGTGTCGCTTGGCCTGCAGGACTACATCAAAAACATCGTGGCGGGCGTGCAGATTGTGACGACGAGCGTCTTTTCAACGGGAGACCAGCTGGACGTGGGTTCTGTGCGCGGCGAGGTGCTGGACGTCGGCCTCAGGCAGACGGTGATGAGGGACAAGGACAACAACACGCACGTGCTGCCCAACTCTGTTCTGATGAACGAGGTCTTCATGCGCCGCGAGGGAAAGATGGTCCGCCGCTACGTGGTCGAGTGCGACATCAAGCCCGGCCTTGACCTCGACCGCATTGCGGATGACATCGCCACGCTCGTCGATGCGGCCCTTGACGAGAAGGGCATTCGGGCGGAGGAACCAACCGAGGTGCGATTCTTGGGGTCCACGGCAAACGGCGTGCAGGCGTCGATCCGCATCTTCCTGGACGACATCTCTCACACAACGCTCGGCATGGACACGGTGATGCGTACCATTGGCAAGCGCAGCTACCTTGCCGACTGGACCAACGAGAGTCCCGCGCAGGAAA
>JAFUBJ010000534.1 GCA_017460265.1 Atopobiaceae bacterium
CGTCGGAGGCGCCCGCCTCTTCGGCTGCGCCGGACCCGGTCCCTCGTTCTTCGACGGTGAGCAGCGCCTCCTGAGTGATGGCAGCGGCTGCCCGGATGCCTGCGAGCTGCGACAGGTCAATGGTTATGTGACGCCTTTCGGCCTCGGCCTGCGCAGCCAGCAGCTCGTCAATGGCCTTGTCGATGATCTTGCCCACATAGGCAGCAACGGCTCGATCCTTGAGAGGATAGGCATAGTCAAGGCGCGCGCGTAGCTTGGCGTCAACGGCATGCATGATGGCGCCCAGCTCGGAACTGCGTCCCGTCGCGCTGAACAGGAGGTGACGCCTCCACCGACCGTTGCGACAGGTATAGGTCTCTATGGGGGTCAGGTGCACCACGCAGTTGGGGTGTGGTTCGGGTTCGTAGAACACTGCCGACGAGAACATGGTGTAGGTCTCGGCGGAGGGGCTGCCGTAGAGTCCTTCCACAAAATCGGTCTTGCGACGGCGCGAACAGTGCACGACCAGTGCGCGGAACGTCTCGCAGGCAATGGTGCGCAGCTCGTCGGGGTGGTCCCTAAAGAGCCGAGCGCCGCACGGCTGATAGCTCGAGCACTCGTTGAGAGACGCAAGAAGTGCATCGTCGTCAGGGGTCGTGTGCTCGGGCAGGACATCCTGCTTTCGTTCGAGCCCCGCTTTTCTCAGCGTGTCCTCTTCTGCCTGCAGCAACGTGAGCACATGTTGCTGCATGCCACCCGCCCTCTCGGCTATGTGCGAAGGGTCAAGCTGGTGGTAGACCACGTAGTCGTGAATCCATTTCCTCAGATATGAGCCAAACGTCGACCCCATGGCCGCGTCGGTTGCGCCAAAGGCGTCTTTGAACGCCGTGAGGTCGGCCAGCCCTTGCTCCCCCGGGGTCGTGCCCACGCCACATAGCAGCTCATACACATGGAGGAAGGCAAACGAGAGTGGCGCCTCGGGCATCTCGCCCTTGCGCACGCGCGTCCGCCACGAAAAGTAGCCTCGTAGCTGCGTGAGCGTCATGGAGCTGTAGGTAGGGAAGTACTGGGAGTACGTGCCTTGGAAGTCGTAGTCGTCCTCGAAGTCTTCCATGAGGCGTGCCTGCTCGTAAAAGAGCCGATTTGCCGAACGCGTGCCATAGGCAAGCGCTCCACGCCACGAGGCCGACGCCGTGGTGGGCTGTGCACCGGCAAGCTCGCGCAGCTGGTAGTAGCGCTCGGGAATCTTCTCGTGGGTCTGCTGCTGCTCACGTGGGGTGGTGGGCGTTTGGCCAAACGACAGCTGCTGCTGTTGGGGTTTCCGAGTGCGAGGGAAGGGCTGCTCGTCGGGGGTGTAATCGGTCCGCGGAAGGTCGCTGAGCCGCGGGCGTCCGTTCTTGCTGCGCTCCATTCGCTCGCGCAGCTGCTTACCCGTCTGAATGATGGGCTGGTCCGAATAGGTGCGCGAGGTAAAGGTGACGCTTTCGCGCAGACGTCGGTTGTCCAGCAGCTCTTGCAAGATCTTGTCGATGTCTGGCATTGGTCACCCCCTCGCTCGTGCAGTTTTCTATTGTAGCGCGAACAGGTGTTTCTGTCAGGCCTTGTATGCCTTGCTTACCAATGGGGAACTTGCGGAAGCGAAGGTGCCCCGCATCTCAAGACGTATTATAGAAATGATGCTACACATACGTATTTGAAAGGTGGCCGTACATGGTCTTCCGCGTTTATGTAGAGAAGAAGCCCGGCTTTGACGTCGAGGCCCGTCAGCTCCTTGCAGAGCTGCAGGACATTCTTGGCATCTCTGCCCTTACCAACCTCCGCCTTATCAACCGCTATGACGTGGAGGGCATCTCGCGCGAGCTCTTTGAGCAGTGCGTCCCCACGGTCTTTTCTGAGCCGCAGTCCGACGACGCGAGCGAGGCCATGCCCGACGCCAACGGTGCGCAGGTTTTTGCGGTTGAGTTCCTCCCCGGCCAGTTTGACCAGCGCGCGGATTCCGCAAGCGAGTGCATCCAGCTCATCAGCCAGGGCGAGCGCCCGGCGGTGCTCTCCGCCAAGGTGTACTACCTCGAGGGCGCCCTCACCGACGCTGATGTGGAGGCCATCAAGCACTACGTCATCAACCCCGTCGAGGCACGCGAGGCGTCGCTGGCCGAGCGCGACACCCTGAAGATGGAGTATCCCAAGCCGCCCATGGTCGAAACCCTTGACGGCTTCCTTGAGCTTGACCAAGCTGGTCTTGCCGCCTTCATGGAGGAGCGCGGCCTGGCGATGGACCTTGCGGACATCACCTTCTGCCAGCAGTACTTTGCGAGCGAGGGCCGCACCCCCACCATCACCGAGATCAAGATGATCGACACCTACTGGTCTGACCACTGCCGCCACACCACGTTTGGCACGGTGCTTGAGGACGTCACCATCGACGACGCGGCCGTGCGAGAGGCGTTTGCCCGCTACCTGGCCATGCGCGACGAGCTTGGCCGCTCCGAGCGCCCAGTGACGCTGATGGACATGGGCACGCTGGGCGCCAAGTGGCTCACGCATACAGGCGAGCTGAAGAACCTGGACGAGTCCGAAGAGATCAACGCCTGCACCGTCAAGGTGAAGGTGGATGTCAACGGCACGGACGAGGACTGGCTCTTCCTCTTCAAGAACGAGACCCACAACCACCCGACCGAGATCGAGCCTTTCGGTGGCGCGGCTACCTGCATCGGTGGCGCTATCCGTGACCCGCTCTCAGGCCGCAGCTACGTGTATCAGGCCATGCGCGTCACCGGCGCGTCTGACCCGCTCGTTCCCGTGGCCGACACCATTCCCGGCAAGTTGCCGCAGCGCAAGCTGGTAACTACGGCCGCCGCGGGCTACTCCTCCTACGGCAACCAGATTGGCCTGGCAACTGGCCAGGTCAACGAGCTCTCCCACCCGGGCTACATGGCCAAGCGCATGGAGATCGGCGCCGTGGTGGGCGCTACGCCGGCCAAGAACGTGCGCCGCGAGTGCCCCGCGCCTGGCGACGTCATCGTGCTTCTGGGCGGCCGCACCGGCCGTGACGGCATCGGCGGTGCCACCGGCAGCTCCAAGGCCCACAAGCTGGAGAGCCTCGAGACCTGCGGCGCCGAGGTGCAGAAGGGCAACGCGCCCGTCGAGCGCAAGCTGCAACGCCTCTTCCGTCGCGAGGACGCCTGCCGCCTCATCAAACGCTGCAACGACTTTGGCGCCGGCGGCGTGAGCGTGGCCATCGGTGAGCTGGCCGACGGCCTGTTCATCGACCTCAACAAGGTTCCCAAGAAGTACGAGGGACTTGACGGCACCGAGCTTGCCATCTCCGAGAGCCAAGAGCGCATGGCCGTTGCCTTGGCGCCGGAGGACGTGGCCGAGTTCATCGGCTATGCCCACGAGGAGAACCTCGAGGCGACTGAGGTCGCGACCGTGACGGCCGAGCCGCGCCTGCGCATGGTGTGGGACGGCGAGACCATCGTGGACGTGAGCCGCGAGTTCCTCAACTCCAACGGCGCCCCTAAGCATCAGGGCGTGCATGTGACCGAGCAGGGTGCCTATACAGGTGTCAACCTGCCGGGCGACACTTTCGCAGACAAGATGGAGGCGCTGGTCACCGACATCAACGTGGCCTCCAACAAGGGCCTCTCCGAGCGCTTTGACTCCACCATCGGCGCTGCCACCGTGCTCATGCCGTTTGGCGGCCGCACGCAGCTGACGCCGTCGATGGCGATGGCCGCCAAGCTTCCGGTGCTGGGCGAGACCACCACGTGCTCGGGCATGGCCTGGGGCTTCAACCCCTACCTCATGAGCGCCGACCAGTTCCACGGCGCGTATTGCTCGGTGGTGGAGAGCGTCGCGCGCCTGGTGGCTGCGGGCTTCCATCATGAGGACGCCTACCTTACCTTCCAGGAGTATTTCGAGCGCCTGCGCGACGTGCCCGAGCGATGGGGCAAGCCGGTTGCGGCGGTGCTGGGTGCCCTCATGGCCCAGGCGGACCTGGGCATCGGCGCCATTGGCGGAAAGGACTCCATGTCCGGCAGCTTTGAGGATCTGGACGTTCCACCCACGCTGGTCTCGTTTGCCACCGCGGTGGGCAACGTCGCCCGCGTGACCTCGCCCGAGTTCAAGGGCTCGGGACATCGCGTGGTGGCCGTGGTGCCGAAGTACGGCGAGGATGGCGTCACGCCCGAGGCAGGCTCCTTCAAGGCTGCCCTTGACGTGATCGAGGGCCTCATTGGCAGCGGCGCCGCGCTGGCCGTTGCCACGCCGGGCTACGGTGGCGTGGCCGAGACGCTCTTCAAGATGTGCGTGGGCAACCGGCTGGGCATCGAGGCTGAGCCCAGCTATACGGCCGATGCGCTCTTTGGCCTTGCCTACGGCAGCTTTGTGGTTGAGCTTGCGGATGACGCCGTGGTGGACAACGCCTCTGACCTCGTTACCATTGCCGCGCTCGGCGTGACCACCGACGTGTACCAGATGGTTGCCTGCGGCGAGACGCTCGACCTCGCGCCACTGCAGGAGGCGTGGGAGGCCAAGCTTGAGCCGGTCTTCCCGTATCGCCGTGCGGGCGAGGCCGTGGAGGCTCCCAGCTTCCGCATTGCCGAGCAGGGCATCACGCGCGCCGCTCCCAAGATTGGCCTGGCGCGTCCGCGTGTCATCATCCCGGTCTTCCCGGGCAACAACTGCGAGTACGACTCTGCGCGCGCCTTCGAGCGTGCCGGCGCCGATGCGCACGTGCTTGTCATCAACAACCTGACGCCTGAGGCGGTTGCCGAGAGCACGGCCCAGCTGGTGGAGGAGATTCGCAAGAGCCAGATCATCATGATTCCCGGAGGCTTCTCCGGCGGCGACGAGCCCGATGGCTCTGCCAAGTTCATCACGGCCTTCTTCCGCGCCCCGGCGGTGACCGAGGCGGTGCGCGACCTGCTGCAGGCGCGCGACGGCCTGATGCTCGGCATCTGCAACGGTTTCCAGGCCCTCATCTAGCTTGGTCTCGTTCCCTACGGCGACATCCGCGCCATGGATGATGCCTGCCCCACGCTCACCTTCAACACCATCGGACGCCACCAGAGCCGTCTGGTGCGCACGCGCGTGGCCAGCGACCTTTCGCCGTGGCTGTCCCAGTGCCAGGTGGACGACATCCACACTATCGCGATCAGCCATGGCGAGGGCCGCTTCGTGGCCTCTGACGAGCTGATTGCCCAGCTCGCGGCTTCTGGCCAGATTGCCACGCAGTACGTGGACGAGCAGGGCGTGCCGTCGCTTGACCTCAACGTGAATCCCAACGGCTCCAAGCTCGCCATCGAGGGCATCACCAGCCCCGACGGCCGCGTGCTGGGCAAGATGGGCCACACCGAGCGCTACAGCGCTGGCACCTTCAAGAACGTCCCGGGCAATCCCTACCAGCCGCTCTTTGCGGGAGGCGTTGCCTACTTCGCGTAAGGGTTGCGCACTTTTCAACCTCAGGGAGGCCCCACTGGC
>JAFUBJ010000051.1 GCA_017460265.1 Atopobiaceae bacterium
CACGGAACTGCCTAGTCACCGTGCGCAGGCCTTCCTTGGGTGGGTGCCCATCATGACCGGCTGCAACAACTTCTGCTCTTACTGCATCGTTCCCTCCGTTCGTGGTCGCGAGCGGAGCCGCGTTCTCGAGCGCGTGGTGGACGAGTGCTCCTCCTTGGTTGAGTCTGGCGTACGTGAGATCTGCCTTCTTGGTCAGAACGTCAATTCCTACGGACGTGACCTCTATGGTTCGCCGCGTTTTGCCGAGCTTTTGCGCAAGGTGGGAGAGACGGGTGTCGATCGCATTCGATTTACCTCATCAAATCCCAAGGACCTTTCCGACGAGACCATTCTTGCCATGGCGGAAACGCCCAACGTCATGCCTCATCTCCACCTGGCCGTCCAAAGCGGTTCTACGCGCATCCTCAAGCAAATGAACAGAAGCTATGGCCGAGAGGAATACCTCGATCTGGTTGGACGCATCAAGGGCGCGATGCCCGACATAGCCCTTTCGACCGACATCATCGTTGGCTTCCCCGGCGAGACCGAAGAAGACTTCGAAGACACGCTCTCGCTCGTACGAGAGGTTTCCTTCTCTTCCGCCTACACTTTCATCTATTCCAAGCGCGAGGGCACGCCTGCGGCGCGCATCGTCGACGACACGCCCCGTGAGGTCATTCAGGGACGCTTCGACAGGCTGGCCGCGTTGGTGGCCGAGCTTGCCCATGACGCCAACGAACGCGACCTCAATACCGTGAGCGAGGTCCTTGTCGAAGGTCCTTCCAACCGCGATGCACGTGTTCTTGTTGGGCATAGCAGAAAGAACCAGACGGTTCATTTTGCGGCTCCTGAAGACACTGACGCGCGCGATCTCATCGGCAAGATTTGCGACGTGAAGGTCGAGCAGGCGCGTACATGGTATCTCTCGGGCTCTCTCGTCAACGTTCCCCGATGACCAAGTCTCAGACCATTGCCATCGTAGGGCCGACCGCGTCAGGTAAGAGCTCTCTTGCGGAGCGTGTCGCGTCTGAGCTCAATACCTCCATCGTCTCGATTGACGCAATGCAGGTGTATCGTGGCATGGACATTGGCACCGCCAAGTCGTATCCCCGAAACGACACGGTCAAGTTGTATATGGTGGATGTTGCCGACCTGAACGAAGACTATTCTGTCGCCCTGTTTCAAGCTGACGCACGCACGTGCATAGACCGCATGTTGGCTGAAGGGGTGCCCGCCGTGCTCTGCGGAGGCACAGGGCTCTATCTGGATGCCGTCATCGACGAGATGGACTTTCCCTCGGGTGACGTGAAGGGGGCTTCTCGCCGGGCATACGAGGAGATTGCCAATCGCGAAGGAGTCGAGGCACTTCATCGGCTGCTCGAACAGCGTGATCCCCAAGCCGCATCGCTCATTCACCCCCATAACGTGCGTCGTGTCGTTCGTGCCCTCGAGATGGCCGACGAGGGCGTATCCTATGCCGTTCAGAACCAACGGCTTAAGGTGAGAAAGCCTCACTACCAGACGTCCCTGTGGGCCCTGGACATGGATCGAGCCGTGCTCTATCGTCGCATCGACATGAGAGTCGACCAGATGTTTGACGATGGGCTCGTCCAGGAGGTCGAGGGTCTTATGAGCCGCGGGCTTCGCGAGTCGACCACAGCTCGTCAAGCCATTGGCTACAAGGAGGTCATAGAGGCGCTTGAGGGCCGGTTTACGCTTGACGAGGCGCGGACCCTCATCAAGACGCGAACGCGTCGCTACGCCAAGCGACAGCTCTCCTGGATCCGAAGGGACGGCAGGGCGCGGATTCTTGACATGGGGATGCTTGGCGAAGACGGCGCCCTGGAGCTTATCCTATCGTCTGAAAGGGAGGGTTGCTGACATGGCGCGCTTTACCCCCTTTTCCACCGAGCCTCAGCCGGAACGAGCGATTCTGGTGGGTGTTGACACCGGAAAGTCCCCTTGGCCACTCGAGGATTCGCTGGCTGAGCTTGGGCGCCTTGCCGAGACTGACGGGGCCGTTGTCGTGGGCACGCTGACGCAGCGTCTTGACAGCCCGGTGCCAAGAACGTTCATAGGCTCGGGAAAGACGGAAGAGCTTGTTCGCCTCGTCAACGCCCTCGATGCCGATGTCGTCATCTTTGACGACGAGCTGACTCCGTCACAGCAGTCCAACCTTGAACGCGCCGTAAAGGAACCGAAGAAGGTCATCGATCGCACCGCACTCATCCTTGACATCTTTGGCAACCATGCACGGACGCGCGAGGGACGCCTTCAGGTGCAGCTGGCACAGCTCCAGTATCTCTTGCCTCGGTTGCGTGGCATGTGGAGCCATCTTGTGGGTGAGCAGACGAGAGGTGGCATCGGAAGCCGATTTGGCCAGGGTGAGAGCCAGCTTGAGGTCGACCGTCGCCTCATTCGTGACCGTATCGCCACGCTTCGCAAAGAGCTTAAGTCATTGGAGCAGCGACGGGGAGTCCAGTCAAAGGCACGCTGGGACGCGGGAATCTATCGTGTCGCCCTCGTTGGATACACCAATGCCGGCAAGTCCACGCTCCTCAACAAGCTGACAGGCTCTGAGGTGTACGCAAAGGACGAGCTGTTTGCCACGCTCGATCCCACAACACGATCGCTGGACCTCGAGGAGGGGCGAAAGATTACCATCACCGACACCGTAGGTTTCATCCAGAAGCTACCTACCAACTTGGTCGAGGCCTTCAAGTCCACGCTTGCGGAAGTGGTTGCTGCCGACCTCATCCTTCATGTCGTCGATGCGTGCGACCCCAACGCAGACAGGGAGATCGAGGCGGTCAACAACGTCCTGAAAGACATTGGCGCCCATGACAAGAGGTCTGTGCTCGTATACAACAAGGTCGACCTCCTTGACGATGAGACACGCAAACAGCTTGAGGTGACCCATCCAGACGCCGTCTGCATATCGGCGCTTGAGGGCAAAGGACTTCGCGGCCTGCTTTATCGAATTGCGCAGGAGGCAAGCGACGGCGACACGACTTGCACCGTGCTCGTCCCCTACGACAAGGGCATGCTCATGCGCATGGTCCATGAACGAACGCAGGTCATTAGCGAACGGTATGAGGAAGGTGGCCTCCTTGCCACGGTGAGGGCCTCGCAACGTATGGCGATGACCCTTTCGCCATATATGGTGGGATGATCCTCCTGCGCCTTACTTGCCGCTAAAACAGCTGCGCTATCAGTAGCAGAAGGGGTTGGTGCAGGAAGTAGATGG
>JAFUBJ010000535.1 GCA_017460265.1 Atopobiaceae bacterium
CGATGACCGACGTGACCATGGGAGGGTCTGTGCACCAAACGCGCAAGATCACCTACCTTGACGCGGAGGGCAACCCTGGCTACCTTGAGCGCCACGGCAAGCTGCCCGAGGGTGCGCGCTACGCCGTGCTGCCTGGGCATTATTACCCCAACCACATCGGCGTGGACGAGTACCACCGCTTTGAGGAGGACATCGCCCTCTTTGCCGAGATGGGCTTCAAGACGTATCGCATGTCCATCAGCTGGAGCCGTCTGTATCCCACGGGCCTCGAGGCCAAGCCCAACGCCGCTGGCGTGGAGCACTACCGCCGCGTCTTCCAGTGCCTGCGCGACCACGACATCGAGCCGCTCGTCACCATCTGGCACTTTGACACGCCGCTCTATCTCGAGGAGCACTGCGGTGGGTGGCTCAACCGCGAGACCATCGACCACTACCTGCGCTATGCGAAGACCTGCTTCCGCGAGTACAAGGGCCTCGTGCGTTACTGGCTCACCTTCAACGAGATTAACAACTCCATGCCGCAGGACAATTTCAAAAACCCGCTGCCGCAGTGGCGCTACCAGGAGGGCGTTCAGATTCTGCACTACCAGTTCGTGGCCAGCGCGAAGGCCGTGCAGCTGGGCCATGCCATCGACCCAGAGAACATGATCGGCAACATGATCTGCGGCATCTGCTACTATCCCGGCACGTGCGACCCCGCCGACATCGAGCTCAACCGCCACATGTGGGAGCAGAAGATCTTCTACTGCGGTGACGTGCAGTGCAAGGGCGAGTACCCGTCCTTCACCAAGCGCGTCTGGGCCGCACACGACGTGGACGCGAGCAAGCTCGACATCACGGACGAGGATCTCGCCGAGCTCAAGCGCGGCACCGTTGACATGTACACGTTCAGCTACTACATGAGCCAGAACGTCACCACCCACACCGACGTGGAGGAGGTGGGCGGCAACATGTCGAGCGGCGCCCGCAACCCCTACCTCACCTATAGCGACTGGGGCTGGTCAACGGACCCCTCCGGCCTCACGTATTACCTCGAGGTCGTCAATGACCGCTATCACCTGCCCATCATCATCACGGAGAACGGCCTCGGAGCCTTCGACACGGTGGAGGAGGACGGCTCCATCCACGACCCGTACCGTATCGACTACTTCCGCCAGCACGTGCAGGCCATGCAGCGTGCGCTCGACTGGGGTGTCAACCTCATTGGTTACACCACCTGGGGCTGCATCGACGTGGTCTCCGCCGGCACCGGCGAGATGCGCAAGCGCTACGGTTTCATCTACGTGGACATGGACGACGAGGGCAAGGGCACCCTTGACCGCAGTCGCAAGGACAGCTTCTACTGGTACCAGAAAGTAATTGCGTCCAACGGAAAAGACCTAGACTAGGCTTTGTCCAGCAAAAAGTATGTCTCTAGGCCGGGAAGCTTTTTCTCGGCCGTTTTTGCGTGTGTTGGATAGACGTTACAATGGTGAACGAGGTTTCTCATTGGGGCAACCTGGCAAAAACACTGCGAACGAAATGCGCGGAGGACATGAGGATTCAGGGCATAGAGATACCGGACGAGCTTACGGAGGCCATCGAGGAGAACCGCCTCGTGGTGTTTGCCGGTGCGGGCGTCTCCATGCAGCCGCCCGACCCTCTACCCGACTTCACTGAGCTGGTCGAGGGAATCACGCACACCGTACGTCCCAACCAGCCGAAAATACCGCGCATTGGCAACGAGCGCTACGAGTCCTACCTGGGGCGCATTGGCGAAGTGGCACAGCTTAAAGAAGCGTGCGCACAAATTATGAGCCCTGGAGCACCTTCTGACCTCCATGCCAACATTCTCAGGCTCTTCGAAGGCGGCGTCTTGCGTCTTGTTACGACCAACTACGACCTGCGCTTCGAGACTGCCGCAGAGGCTCTAGGGATGGATACGCGCTCGTTCTCCTCCCCCGCCTTGCCACTCGGAAATGACTTTGATGGCATTGTCCACCTGCACGGAGACGTCACGCACCCCGACGAGCTGATTCTTGTGGACTCCGACTATGGCAGCGCCTATGTGTCGGACGGCTGGGTCACGAGGTTTCTCGTCAAGATGTTCTCGCGCTATATGGTGCTCTTTGTTGGTTATAGTCTGAGCGACGTCCCTATGCAGTACCTCGCACGCTCCATCTCGGGTGAGCTGCAGGACCGCGTGTTTGTCTTGGAGACCGAACCCAACTCCTTCGACAAGTGGCGAAGGAGAGGCATCACTCCCATCCCGTTTGAGCGCTACGAACAGCTGCCCGACCTCTTCCACGAATGGGGACGACGCGTACTACGCACCCAAGAGCAGCGCATGGGAGCAGTGGCGCGTATTGCGGCCACGCACGGGTCCCTCACGGATTACGACAGCGAGACGCTACGCAAGGCGCTTGAGGCAAAGGATTCCGACGAGCAGCGTCTTTATGCGCAGGCATTTGCAGATGCCGCGACGGGTTTCGAAAGCCTTGCGATGCTCGTGGAGCAGGGATACGATTCGTTCCTCTTCAAGGACGAGGCAACACCACGCGACGAGGCCCTTCGTGCCTGGGCTGCGGAGGAGTTCGTCACGAGCCGCTATCGCGAGCTTGTGCTGCTTGCCGAGGAAGCTCACCGTCCGTTTTGTGGGCGCTTCCAGGTGCTTGTGATGGATCGGCTTGCACGATGTGACGCCAATGACGAGTGCCTTGCCTTTTGGGCGTCGTTCCTTGACTCGCGCGCGATGGGATCGAGCGGGCTGCGCGCGCGTAGCTTGGCAAAAGTCATCGACACCTGTCAGAACGACGAGGTTGCCCTTGCTTACATCCGGATGGCCTTCTCGACCCATGCCGCACTGGAACGAGCGGATGACGGAGCAGTGCCCACAGACCCCCACGTGCGCTTTGACATCGACGTGACCAATGGTTCCGAAGAGCTGCTCGAGGCCATCTTTGCACGTGCCGGCACCCTGAGCCCCCAGCTCCTTGCCCTGTGCGTCAGCAGCCTAGACAGGTGCGACGCCATCAGAACCTGTCACGGGCTGCATGTGGATGACGGCACGAGTAAGCCCACCGTTCCCGAGGCTTCGCGGCCTGATGCCGCCGAGCAACTGCTGGTCGCAGTCATCCGCAAGCTTGGCGCAGGGAAAACCTGGAGATAAGGAGACGGGCGCCTCGAGGTGTTTGTCACTTAAGGCGCCCGCACATTGATCTGCCGCTCGCTACTGGCGGTAGTACTTCAGAAAGTCCTCGAGCTTGTCAAGCGCCTCGCCCAGCACCGCGCGACGCGGCAGGTAGACGATGCGGAAGTAGCCTGGTGTCTCCCAGTTGAAGCCCTTACCCGGCACGATGAGCACGTGCTGGTCTTGCAGCAGGTCAAGCTGGAACTGCTCGTCGTCCGTAATATTGAACTTTTTGGGGTCCAGCCTGGGGAAGATATAGAACGCCGCCTTGGGCTTGACCACGCTAACGCCGTCCATCGCGCAGAGACGCTCGTACACAAAATCGCGCTGCTTGCACACGCGACCAGTGGGCACCACGTAGTTCTTGACACTCTGATAGCCGCCGAGGGCCGTCTGCACGATAGACTGCGCGGGAACGTTAGAGCACAGGCGCATGTTGGACATCATGTGGATGCCTTCCATAAGGCCCTTTCCTAGGCGCTTGTTGCCACTAATACTGATCCAGCCAATGCGCCAGCCGGCAATCATGTGGCTCTTTGAGAGGCCGTTGAACGTGATGCAGAAGAGGTCCGGAGCGAGGCTCGCAATTGAGACGTGCTCCTCGCCGTCCATGACGAGGCGGTCGTAGATCTCGTCCGAGAGCAGGATGAGCTGATGCTCGCGCGCAAGCTCGACAATCTCTTCCAGAATCTCGCGCGGATAGAGGGCGCCCGTGGGGTTGTTGGGGTTGATGATGACGATGGCCTTGGTGTTGCTCGTGACCTTTGAGCGCATGTCAGCAATGTCGGGCAGCCAGCCAGCCTGCTCGTCGCAGAGGTAGTGCACAGCCTTACCTCCTGCCAGCGTGACGCACGCCGTCCACAGCGGGTAGTCAGGGCTAGGAACCAGCACCTCGTCACCGGTATCGATCATGGCCTGCATCACCAAGTTGATGAGGTCAGAGACGCCGTTGCCCGTATAGATGTCATTCATCTGCACGTTGGGGATACCCTTGAGCTGGTCATACTGCATGATGGCCTTGCGTGCAGCAAAGAGGCCACGACTGTCGGAATAGCCCTCGGTGTCGCGCAGCTGGGAGGCCATGTCCTGCACCACCTCATCAGGCGTGCGGAAGCCAAACGGCGCAGGGTTGCCGATGTTCAGCTTGAGGATGTCGATACCCTCTTCCTCCATACGCATGGCTTCGTCGAGTGCGGGGCCGCGCACGTCATAGGACACATGGTCGAGTTTGCTGGACTTATTGAACTTACGAAGTGCCATAGGGGCCTCCTGAGGGTTGCTGTGTGCTAATGAGACAAGCGCTGGCTGGGCAAGTTCAATTTCTGCGTCACCGGAGAGCCACTCGACGGTGACGCCTAGAGCCGAGGCGAGAAAGGCGAGCATGTCGCGACGCGGCATGGTCTTCCCAGAGAGATATTGGCTGAGCTGGGACTTTCCGAGCTTCATATCTTGGTCTGAGGCAATGCGGAGAAGGTCAACCTGCTTGAGGCCCTCCTGGTCCATTACTTCCTTGAGTCTCTGAGAGAACATTCAGTCCTCCAAAAGTTCAATTTAATTAAGCACTGCACTTGCAGTTCATTTTAGAACACGTGAGTTCAATTTACTAGTCATTAATGACTTTAGCAATCGACTTGTTTTTCTTCTTTCTTTTTTCTCTATTCTGTGATATATTTCTCGCATGAGATATATGTATCGCTGATTTACGGGCGTGCCATGGAAGATAATACGGTGTTTGATTCGGTGTTCAAGACCATCGCCCATAAGAGGCCGCAGCTACTCATCCCGCTTATCAACGAAGTGTTTGACAAGCATTACGCTGCTGACGAGCGTGTCGTAAGTTACAACAGCGAACATGAGAAGTTCAAAGGCACCATCATTGACGACTCGGTGTTCCGCCTACAAGACAAGATTTACCACGTCGAATGCCAGAGCACGCCAGACTCAAGCATGGTCATACGAATGATAGAGTATGACTTTGCCATTGCCCTTGAGGGCGCACTTGGCGCAGGCAAACCATACGAGATGGACTTCCCCTCTTCCTGCGTTCTGTACCTGCGACATTCCAAAACTACACCCGACTACCTTGACATTAAGGTCAACCTGCCAGATGGTCAGCATTTCATCTACCAGGCCAAAATCTACAAGGTTCAAGCCGTAAGCAAGGACGAGTTGTTCCAGAAGCGTTTGCTGCTCTTGCTTCCGTACTATCTCATGCGTTACGAGACATCTCTCAAAAGCATCGCTAGGGACAGCAATCTTACGGCTGACCTTCTTAACGAATGTAGGGAGATGCGTTCCCTACTCGAAGAGCAAACGATAGCTGAGGGCGACACCCTTCTATACGAACAACTGGTAGAGCTTATAATCAGGGTGTCCGACCACTTATTGTCAGCTCATGCTGATCTGCGTAGCAAGGTGAGGAAAGCCATGGGTGGAGAAGTGCTCGAACTTATGCGCGAGCGGGCGGAACGCTTGGAACGTGAAGCGGAGGCTCGCGGTCTTGAGCGTGGGCTTGAGAAGGGTCTAGAGCAAGGTCTTGCGCAGGGTCTCGAACAGGGCCTCGAACAGGGTCTTGAGCAGGGTCTTGAGCAGGGACTTGAGCAGGGACTTGAGCAGGGTGTGGAGTCCCTTGCGTCCAAGCTCAGGGAGCAGGGTGTAGATGAGACAATCATCCGCGCCTCAATCGAAGCGCTCAAAGCAGAGCGAGAGGCTGCAGCAGCGCAGGCCTAGATTCGTTTTCGTTACCAAGCACTCTCCCGTGGTATAGTGACCGACAAATCGCCACCCACGGGAGAATGTCATGTTGACCACAAAGATGCGCGAATATCGCGAGCGTATTGGAATCACACAGGTCGAACTTGCTCAACGCTGCGGCTGTCGTCGCGAAACCATCGGGAAGCTTGAGGCAGGGAAGTATAACCCATCACTCAAACTCGCTATGGATGTTGCACGAGAACTTGATGCATCGGTTTACGACCTCTTCTTCTTTAGCGAAGACGAGCCGCCTGAGGTTGCCGTGCTCCATAACATCGAATATGACTCGAGCCGCGTATAGCAGTAACTGTTGCTCTTCGAAGAAGAAATCTTTCGCCAAGACACGATATGCATTTGTTGGATTACGTAGGTTTCTGCCGCTCGCAGGCAATTTCTTACCGCTGGCGTGCTACAGTTGCCCCATACGCACGCTGTGACTGACGGATAGTCGCGGGCAACCGCGGTGGAGCAGCGCGTCTACATACCGCCGACCGTCTGGGCAAGTCTTATCTCGCAAGGGAGAGGCTTGCCTTTTTGTTTAGGACGGCAAGCCGCAACGGAGAGGAGTGTACGTGAAGGACCTAGTCGAGCTTCTGAAGAACAACCCCTATCCTGGCCGAGGCATCGTGGTGGGCCAGGGCGTGGTCTACTACTGGATCATGGGCCGCAGCTTTAACAGCCGCAACCGCATCTTTGTTGAGACCGAAGACGGCATCCGCACCGAGGCCCACCAACCCGAGCTGGTCGAGGACCCATCGCTGATCATCTATCACCCCGTACGCACCATGGGTGACGCGCTCGTCGTCACAAATGGCGACCAGACCGACACCATCGTTGAGAAGGGCAGCTTCCGCGACGGCTGCATGGTTCGCGAGTTTGAGCCCGACGCGCCCAACTACACCCCGCGCATCTCCACCATCCTCTACGCTGACGGTTCTTTCGAGCTTTCCATCCTGAAGCATCAGGAAAGCGACCGCTGCCTGCGCGAGTTCTTTGCGTACGAGGGTGCCGACGAGGGCGTTGGCTACTTCATCAGCACCTACGACGGCGACGGCAACCCGCTGCCCACCTTTACCGGCGAGCCCATCGAGGTCACGCTGCCCACGCCTGACGAGGTCTGGGCTGCCCTCAACGAGGACAACAAGATCAGCCTCTACACCAACGTCCACGGCGACGTGAAGCTCTACAACAAGCACCTGGGAGACTAACGACTAGGAGCAAGGGCAAAGGTTGCCTGCTCAGACAGTCCTCGCCTCAGGTCGCGTGACGTCTCGCTACGCTCGCCTACGCGACCTGGGCTGCGGAACTCGCACTCAACCTTTGCCCTCGCCCTCACCACCCTTACTACTTGATTCAAAAAGATAGGAGATACCTGTGAACGAACTTGAGCTCAAGTATGGTATGAACCCCAACCAGAAGCCGGCGCGCATCTTTATGAAGGATGGATCTGACCTGCCCGTGACCGTTCTGCAGGGCAAGCCGGGCTTCATCAACTTCCTTGATGCGCTCAACTCTTGGCAGCTTGTGCGCGACCTGAAGGCTGCCACGGGACTCCCTTGCGCAGCAAGCTTCAAGCACGTCAGTCCCGCTGGCGCCGCCGTGGGCACCCCGCTTTCTGACATCGACCGTCAGATCTACTTCGTGCCCGACACCATGCCCGACCCCTCGCCCATCGCCTGCGCCTACATCCGCGCCCGTGGTGCCGACCGCATGAGTTCTTACGGCGACTGGGCCGCCCTCTCTGACGTCTGCGACGCCGACACCGCCACCTACCTCAAGCCCGAGGTCTCCGACGGCATTATCGCCCCCGGCTACACCGACGAGGCGCTGGCCATCCTGGCCCAGAAAAAGGGCGGCAACTACAACGTGGTGCAGATTGACCCTGCCTACGAGTGTGCGCCTATCGAGACCAAGGACGTCTTTGGCATCACCTTTGAGCAGGGCCACAACTTCTACGAGGTCAACGCCGAGCTGGTCAGCAACTTTGTGACCGAGCGCAAGGACGTCCCCGAAAGCGCCATCCGCGACATGATCATCTCGCTCATCACCCTGAAGTACACGCAGTCCAACTCGGTCTGCTACGTCAAGGATGGCCAGGCCATCGGCGTGGGCGCCGGCCAGCAGAGCCGCGTGCACTGCACCCGTCTTGCCGGCAACAAGGCCGACACCTGGTACCTGCGCCAGCATCCCAAGGTACTGGGCCTCAAGTTTGTCGATGGCATCCGCCGCGCCAACCGCGACAACGCCATTGACGTCTACATCTCTGACGAGCACGACGACGTGCTGGCCGAGGGCGAGTGGCAGAAGTGGTTTGCCGAGAAGCCCGAGGTCCTCACCCGCGAGGAGAAGGCCGAGTGGATTGCCACACAGACCGGCGTGACCGTGGGCTCCGACGCGTTCTTCCCGTTTGGCGACAACGTCGAGCGCGCCCATAAGTCCGGCGTTGAGTTTATCGCTGAGCCCGGTGGCTCCATTCGCGACGACAACGTGATTGAGACCGCCGACAAGTACGGCATCGCCATGTGCTTCACCGGCATGAGGCTCTTCCACCACTAAACTCGGCAAGAGACGCCAATACGCCGAGCGGGACCAAGCAAAGCAATGCTTGGCCTCGCTCGGCTTTTTTGGAAAGAGAGCTAGCGCGCAGGCACGATTACGTCGTAGCGAACAACCTTGCCCTCAAGCGAGCTGCTCGGTTTGACCCCCGCAAGGTACGGCCCCTTGAGCGGACGCTTGACCACCACCTTGCGCGGACGAGCCTCGAGGGCGGCGCGCAAAAGCCCCTCCTCGTCTTTACAGGGTCGCTCAAGCTGCTGGAAAAGCTGAAGCTTCTTGTTGGTGGCCGCCTTCCGCCGCCGCTCGGGAAACATGGGGTCCAGATAGACCACGTCTGGCGCGACATCCATCCTTGCAAGCACCTTTGCACTGTCGTCTGCCACCAGCGTCATACGACGTGCCACCTCGACCAGCCGCGGATCATCCAAGGCGCGGGCAAGCGCGTCTTCAAGCAGTGCGGCAATGACCGCGTCGTGCTCACACAGCACGACCGTAAAGCCGGCAGCAGCCAAAAGCAGGCCGTCTTCCCCCAAGCCCGCCGTGGCATCCACCGCAACAGGAGCTTCAATCCCACGGACGCGCGCGGCTCGGACAAGCAATTCTTGATGAAGCCGGTCAGGACGCAACCGCGGCAGCATGCGAGAAAAGTCGCCACGCAATTTGACGCCATCGACCACAAGGGAAAGGCCACGCTCATCTCGACGCAGCTCAAATCCCTCAGGGAGTTCGATTTCCTCCACGAACGCCCTTACACCAGCTTGCCTTGGCAGTGGTCAATCAGGTGCTGGATCATCTGGGCAGTCCAGCCCGTATAGTCGCGCTTGCGCTGCTTAAACTCCCCATCAACCAGCTCGTCGTAAGCAACCTTGATCTTTGCATAGCGCGTTACCTTGGTCGGCTCCTCGAGCGTGAGGCACGTCTCGATGGCCTTGGAGGCGTTCAGGCCCATCATGAGGCGAGGGTTGTACATGGCATGGGCCTCTCCATCGTCGTCAAGATAGACAACCACGGACTTGGTTACACCAATCTGATTTGCCGCGAGGCACGCCGCATCCTCTAGGGACTTCACGGTATCGATAAGGTCCTCGGCAATGGGAGCATCCTCAGGCGTAGCCAGCTTACAGCGCTGGGAAAGAATGGCCTGGTCCTTGACAAGCTCTTTGATCACAATCGTTCCTTTCAGGGTCTGACAGCAGCCATGCGCATTCTATTCGAGGTAGTAATCTCGTACCTTAGCGAGCATTGCTCGGTCGAGACCGAACTCCTCATTCAGATACGCTTCTCGAGAGTCGTATCGTACATCAACGGCTTCAAGAGCGGCGCGAAGGTCCGCCTCATTCACACCGTTAATCTTTCCCCAGTTCTTGCGATCCTGTTCCGACACAAACGAGGGGATTTCCTCGGGGCGCAGGCCAATGATGGCGGCCCGATACTCGTTGGTCAGAAGGAACTCCTGAACAATGTCGTCATCGGGTACCCCCAAGATCATCAGCAGCACCGCGGCACACACGCCCGTGCGGTCCTTTCCTGCCGAGCAATGGAAATACAGCGGGGCCTGCCCCTCCACGAAACGGGATACCAGTTCGTGCACAGCGGGATTGTCAAACATCATCGACGAGTACAGGGCACGCATAAAGCTTTCGGGGTCTGCCTGAATCCGAGCGGCTATTCTCCCAATGCCCACAGGAGAGAAGTCCACCTCAGATCCGTCATCGTCGCGCATGCCTCCTATGCGGAGGTACTCCACGCCGTCTGGAACATAGTCAGACTTTCCGTCAGTCTCTCCCTTGGCACGCAAATCAAGAATGAAACGCAGGTCAAAGTCGTCTACCAGCCGCTTCTGCTCGTTCGTTAAGTTGAG
The DNA here is from genome assembly GCA_017460265.1 of Atopobiaceae bacterium. GTDB lineage: Bacteria > Actinomycetota > Coriobacteriia > Coriobacteriales > Atopobiaceae > UBA1367. The sequence goes on from JAFUBJ010000535.1 coordinate 10,341, forward strand.
CAGCGTGCTCCCGCGGTAAAGAAGGCCACGACGCACGCGTCGGCCATCAGCTGACCGCTGTCCGCCAAGCTCTCGCAGGGACATCTCCTGAGGGAATCCAGGGACATAGCCAGTCGTTTGCGTCAGATCCATGTGCCTACTCTCCTAAACCAGCCCCGTCGCTTCGTCTATGCCTAGCACGATGTTCATGTTCTGGACAGCAGCGCCAGAAGCACCCTTTCCAAGGTTGTCAAAGAGCGACGTAACTGTCACGTGATCATCGCTTCCGCATACGACGATGTGGAGCTCGTTGGTACCGGCAAGCTTGTTGGCATACAGTGTTGGGCCCTGCTCCCCCAGGGGAACCACGCTCACGAAGCGTTGGCCTGCATAGTGATCTGCAAGGCATGCATGGATCTCTGCCGCGCTGGCGCCGCTAGGCAAAAGGTCGCGATGCAGCATGATGCTTGTGGCCATGCCCTTGTAATAGTCGTCGACCACCGGCAGGAAGACGGGAGCCTTGGAAAGACCGCACATCTTTTGCATCTCGGGAAGATGCTTGTGTTGAAGTGTCAGGCCATAAATGCCCGGCGCGTCAAGCGACGCAGGACGGCCCTCGGCCTCATAGTCGGCAATCATGCGCTTTCCCCCACCTGAGTAACCCGTCAACGAGAAGCAGGTCAGCGGGTAGTCCGCAGGAATGATTCCCGCCTGTACGAGCGGCGCAGTCACCGAAATGAAGCCTGTGGCATGGCATCCGGGATTGGCAATGCGCTTGCTCGACTTGATGGCGGCGCGCTGGTCGGCACTCAACTCAGGAAAGCCGTAGGTCCAGTCATCGGCTGTGCGGTGCGCGGTCGAGGCGTCAATGATGCATACGTCGGGATTGTCGACAAGGGATACCGCCTCGCGTGCCCCGTCATCGGGAAGACACAGGAACGCGATGTCGCAACCATTGAGGAACTTGCGACGTTCATCGAGGTCATGGCGCTTGTCCTCGTCTATGCGCATGAGCTCAAGATCGTCGCGCGAGCCGATGCGCTCAAAGATCTGCAAGCCCGTCGTGCCGCTCTGTCCGTCGATGTACACCCGTGCCTTAGCCATGACGTCTCCTTGGGTTGAGGTCATTCGTCACGCTCCATTGTAACGTGCATCAATCGCAGCCAAGAAACTGTACCAAGGTCGCAATGTGGGTAACTGCGAAAGAATGGCCCCAGGCCTTTCTTGCTGAGGCATAGCAGCGAACCCGCTACTGGAGCTCACGCGGTATCATGAGACATACTATCTGGGACGGTCTCTGTTGGTGGACTGAACATGCAGCAGGTCAACAAGACTAAGACGACTCTTGCCACCGCGCGTAACGAGCTGGTTCTCACCGCCGCGCATTTCATGATGCGTCTCGCCTTATTGCAAGTCCTCTGCCTTGTGCTTGCAGGTTGTTTTGGCAACAACGTAAACGAGCTTGGCGACCCTTGGCCCCTTGCCGAGGACGGGACGCCGCTCGAGAGCATCCTGTCTGATGGGGAAACGCGCCGCGCCGTTCTTACGGTGCTGAACGCCGAGAAGCCGTGGAAGCTTCGGGGCATTGACCCCGATGACGGAGACCGTCTGATCGAAGGCCTGCCCAACGAGCTGGACAAAGCCTCAGTCATCGAATCGGTCATTGGGGCGCGACCCTGGTCCACAGGCCGCGACATCATCAGCAAGGGCACGGAGTTCACCATGACCTACCAGCTCTCCGACGTGGTGCCGAAGGGATACACACGCGTGGAGGCCTTTGTCGGAGGCTGGGACGAGGAGGGGTACCACAGCACGGTTCAGTTTGTAGTCATCATTCGCGATAACGATCATGTGCCCGTGCTGGCAGCAATGACCTCAATTACGAGCAATGATGCCCCACCCAAGAAGGACAACGGGTAGATTTCGAAAGTCAATTGGTGTTGACAGACGAAATGATTACTGTTGGTTTTTCACTTATTTCTCAAAGATGCGTCAAGCGGAGGTTCTCTTGCCAGTGGATATCGACGTAGAAGGCCTTCTGCAGCAGACCTGCTGGGTCGTCGACTGCCTGCCATCCCAGGTGCCCGCAGTGTCCGAAGGACAGTTCTTTTCAGTTGAGAATCTGCTGATACATGGGCCGCGCCGCGTCGAGTTGCGTCATGCGTTCGCCACTGTCCTGCTCAAGCTCAACTGCTACCACGACTTCCTCGTGTTCCGCGACCAGCGTAAAAAGGCCAAGCGCAACCCCAAGCCTGAAAAGTTGGAGAAGTGGATCTCGCGCAACCGTGAGCACCTGTGTATTGCCCTGCCCTCTGAGCAGGCGCTTATTGTGTTACCCACCAGCAGCACCTGCATGGAGCTTTACCATCCTACGCCACGCCTTCTCGAGGAGATGCGCGCCCTTGCAACCGCCAGTGGCCTCTTCGTGTGGAGGCCGAACGAGCCCTAGGTCACAGACATAGCCAGAGCAACCTTCAATAGTTACCATTCGATTTTGCCCACGCCACTCACAACTGGCATACTTTATAAGTTGATGAATCGAGTGGCAACTAGCTAAAATACACAGTTACCATTCGTTTCATCAACTAGTAAAGTATGCCAGTTGGCGGGAGCCGACCACAAACCGAGTGGTAACTATTTGCTCCTGGGCGGAGCAAAGGTGTCACAGCTTTCCATGCGAAGACGCCCCGAACCCCGCGTGTGGCGCTAATGCGGCGAGCAGCTCGCCCCTCTCACGGGTATTTGAGCTATCATCAAGCGTTTTCAGATGCTGTTCAACAGCAGTACCAAAGACTTTGTTCGCGCAACTTAACACCTGTCGCACAAGCGCATCGAGATGCTCGATGTCAGTCAGGTCCTCCTTCGTCACGGAGAACACGATTCGGCCCTGAGCGGCAAGCTGTCGGTCGCGCATGTTGTCATCCAATACCTTTGCCCGCATTGTCAGCAGCTTCTCCTTTAATGTATTGCGCGCCTCAGCTTGGTCTTCCCCATCCAAACGAGAGAACTCGTCAACAGCGGCCATAAGATCCTTGATGTCGAAGTGCTTAAACCCGTCATAGTTCAACCCGACAGGGGCAAACGCAAACATCAGGTCAGGATACCTGGTCTTGGCCTTCACCCAAGAACCCGCATCGTTCAGCTCCACACGGTCATTGAGCACCATGGGACCCAGCCCATAACCACCTTCAGCCGGATCGAGCCCAAACATGGTGGCGAGCACCGCCTCTGGCGCACTTGCGGCATGATCGCAGACGTATTGCAACGCCATGCGTGCTTTTCTTAGACCCCGCGCTCCCTTGAAGTCCGCGAGGTACTTCTCTAGACGCTTGACGGTCGTAGCAGCGGGAAGCCCATCAACTATATCGCCCATCAGGGGCTCCTCTGCCTGGCGGGAGAAATGCCCGCACAGCTCGAGACCCAACATCACCAGCGAAGGAGACGGCAGAATCTCTGCCATTTGAAGAAACAGCAGTTCAGGATGGACAACGCGTGAGCGCTCATCTATCCAGAGGACAGAATCCGCCTCAGCATCTACGTGGGTCACAATGCCCTTCCCACGCATGCGGAACTGAGCGTTTGGAACCAGAATGTGCAGGGGCTGCTTATCGCTGGGCCTTTGCCAACGCCAGACATCGGGGCTGAAGTTCCTCATGTTCAGGCGCGTACCCACCCAAGCCGAAGGAGCCGCCAACGAAACGGCATCCATCTCGTGCATGTTGATGCCCTCGCACCGGAGCATGCGAATGGCATCAAGTGCGGACTGATGAGAAAGCGTAACTGCCATAGGTCTCCTCCCGCTAGAGTCTCGAGGATTATCATTCTAGCGCTGATGTGATAAATATCGCTCATTCACTGGGTAATTTAGCGAGATACCCCGCAAACGAAAAGCCGCCTACCCATTGACTACGGGTAGGCGGCCTCGCGCTTGTATCAAATGAAGCCCTACAGCTCAGCTCCGTTGCTCGCGATGCAGCGCTGATACCACCAGAAGCTGTCCTTGCGCAGGCGGTTGAGCGTACCCTGGCCCCCGTCGTCCATGTCGACGTAGACGAAGCCATAGCGCTTACGCATCTCGCCGGTGCCCATGCTCACCAGGTCAACGCAGCCCCACGGCGTGTAGCCCCAGAGGTCAACGCCGTTTTCAATGGCGGTCTCCATCGCGCGCACGTGTAGGCGCAGGTAGTCGATGCGGTACTCGTCGTGGACGCACTTCTCTCCTGCCTCGTCGACCACCTCGTCGAAGGCGCCAAGGCCGTTTTCCACCACCATCAGTGGCACCTGGTAGCGGTCGTAGAGCACCTCGAGCTGCCACTGGAGACCCATCGGGTCCATGGCCCAGCCCCAGTCAGAGTATGTGAGGTACTCATTGCGCGCGCCCACCTGGAAGTTGCCGCCCACGGTGTCGGTCACCTCGTGCGTGGTGACCACGTTGGAGTTGTAGTAGCTGAAGGTGTAGAAGTCCACGGCGCCGTCGGCCAGCACGTCCAGGTCCGACTCCTCCATCTTGATGTGCACGTCGTGCGCGTCCCACAGGCGCTTGGCATAGGTGGGGTACGCGCCAAAGACCTGCACGTCACCGCAGTAGTAGGCGTTCTCCTGGCGCTTGTGCTCGGCGGCCAGGACGTCTGCCGGGTCGCAGGTGTGCGGGTAGGTTGCCGCGCTCGCGATCATGCAGCCAATCTTGTTGTCGGCGTCAATGGCATGGCCCACCTGCACGGCCTTGGCGCTCGCCAAGAACTGGTGATGAAGTTGCTGGTAGGCGCTCTGGTAGCTCGCGTCCGAGCCGTCGCCCAAAAAGTCGATGAGCGAGAGCAGGTTGTTGATCTCGTTGATGGTGAGCCAGTAATGCACGAGGCCTGTGTACTCCAGGAAGCTCGTGGTCACAAAGCGCACGAAGTGGTCGATAAGCGCGCGGTTCTCCCAGCCGCCGCACGCCTCCTCAAGGCCCAGCGGCGTGTCAAAGTGCATGAGCGTGACCAGCGGCTCGATGCCCTTCTCGCGCATGTAGGTGAACATCTCGCGGTAGAACTCCACGCCCGCGCGGTTGGGCTCGGCCTCAAGGCCCGTCGGAAAGAGGCGGCTCCAACCGATGGACATGCGGAAGACCTTGAAGCCCATCTCGGCAAAGAGGTCCACGTCCTCGCGCCAGCGGTGGTAGCCGTCCACCGCCACCTGATTGGGGTAGTAGCAGTCCGGCAGGCTCGCCCAGTGCGCACCAGCTGGCAGCGCCGCCTCGCGACCAGTCTTGACCGGCGTGCCCTCGGCGTCGACATACGTCACGTAGCGCGGGCTCGTGCGCGTGCCGCCAGTAGTGTAGTCCATGCGACACGGACCACGTCCGTCCTCGTTCCAGCCACCCTCGTACTGGCCGGCCGAAACCGCGCCTCCCCACAGAAATCCTTCGGGAAAAGCCATGATAGTTCCTCTCCTCATACAAAGCCCTTCCTGCACAACATGATACGGGAAGGGCTGTTTGGCTCTACAGGCAACTCGTCACGTGCTATCCCAAAATCATGGGGTGAGGCTCGGTGGACTGCTCGGCCACCCACTCGTGCGGCAGGTCGTTGAAGCTGGCGAGCTCGATGCCGTTCTCGTCCAGCCAGGCGCGCAGCTCGGCGCTGACCATGCAGTCGAGGTCCATCGGGCGGCAGGTAGTGAAGCTCGTCAGGCGGAAGAGGTCCGCGTCGGCGTAGCCGCAGTGGCTCACGAGGTAGGCGTACTCCTTCCCGCTGGCGAGGACGCCGTCGCGGTCGCCCATGATGTAGCTCAGCGGGTCCTCCTTCAGCTGTGCCTCGGGGCCGCCCCACTGGTACCAGCCCATGCCCATCTGCGCCACCTCGGGACGGTCGTTCAGGCCCACCGAGCACATGACGCCATACTCCACGGCCAGCTCGCGCGTGATGCGGTCGGTGGTCAGGGTGCCATAGGCGTGGTTGTGGATGTAGTCGGGCTTGTGGCCCATCAGCTCGATGTAGCGCTCGATCTGCGCACGGAACTCGGCCTCAAGCTGGTCCGCGACGGCGGCCAGGTGGTCGTGGTCGTTCTCGTCGGTATCGAGCGCGCGGTTCTCACGGCTGCCGAGGAACGTGCCGTCCTCGTGCGTCAGCGCGGGCACCTTGTCGTGGCCCAGGATGCTGGGGCCGGTGGAGGCGTTGAGGTCGATGCCGAAGGCAATCTGGCCCAGGTAGGGACGGATCCACTCCACGCACTCCTCGATCCACGGCATGTTGGCGAACATGCCCGTGTTGCGGATCACGCCATTCTTGATGCCGTGGATGCAGCCGAGGCTGACCGCGCGGGTGATGCCGTAGTCGTCGCTCTGAACCAAAAGCTTCATGGTGTTCTCGCTTTCACCCTGCGCGTCGGCGCGGGGACGTCCGGATAGGAGGCGGGGCCCGAGGGCCCCGCCAGGAAGGGAAGGCGCGTTACTCCTGGGAGTTGGCGGCCTCGGCCTCAAGCAGCTGCTTGTCGTAGGCCTTCACAAAGGGGATGTACATGAGCACGATGAGCGCAAACAGGACGCAGCCCCAGATCAGACCACCCATGCCGTAGTTCATCATGTTGCCGACAAAGAAGGGCAGGTTGGCGGCGGACTGTCCACCAGTGCCGTTGCTGTAGCCCAGCAGGCCGATGACCTTGAGCAGGTGGGTACCAAAGACCGAGATGGTCGGCGAGCCAATGACCCAGGGGATGAAGAAGAGCGGGTTCAGAATCATGGGCATACCAAAGTAGGCAGGCTCGTCCACGCCAAAGAACGCGGGGAGGACAGCCATGCGGCTCACGGCCTTGCCCTGCTCGGACTTCATGAAGAGGAGGGCCGCAACGAGCATGGGGATGGAGCCAGTACCATAGCTAAGCGCGTCGCCAATGTACATGTTGGGCAGCGCCTGACCAGCCTGGAAGGCAGCCATGTTCTCCATCTGCACCTGCATGAAGAGCATCATGATGATCGGGCCGACCGTCATGCCACCGTGAATGCCAAGGAACCAGAGGCCATAGAGCACCACCATGAGGATCCAGCCACCAAAGACGTTGCCGGTGACGGCATGCAGCGGAGCGGAGACCAAAGAATAGACGAGCTGGTGAAGCGTGCCAAACGGGGTGCCGGCAAAGACGGCGGAAACAATGCCAAAGAGCACGAGGGCGATGGCACCAGGGATGAGGCTGGAGAACTGGGCCGAGATGAACGGCGGCACGGACTCGGGCAGCTTGATCTCGACGTGACCCTTCTGGCAGGCCATGTAGATGCCGCCGACCACAAACGAGATGATGATGGCGGTGAACATGCCCTGGGAGCCCAG
>JAFUBJ010000536.1 GCA_017460265.1 Atopobiaceae bacterium
AAGGAGGCTCCAGCCATATCTTTGGCGGTCATGCGTATGAACAAAGCCTTCGACCAACAGGAAGCAGAAGTTGGGGAAGGCAATGCGTCCAAACGACTCGCACAGCACATACCAGGTGACCTCGGTTGACCCAATGCTAAACAGCGGCTCGACAAACTGGGGGTAGTGCACCAGTATGCGCTTTGCCGTATGGTCAACCAGCATAGAGATGATGGCAAGCACCTTGAGAGCGCTGCCAGAAAGGACCCTATAGCGATCTGGTGCCAGCGATGGCGGCTGCATTGTCGTCATCTGGAGCTACTCGAGCTCGTCCAGCATCTGCTTGGCGTTATCCTTGGCCTTCACCTTGCCAAAGGCGCGCGTGATCATACCCTCCTCGTTGATGAGGTAGGTGCTTCGAATCAGCTTGCGCGAGACACGGCCCGTCTTGGTGACACCCTCCACCAGCACATCGTATGCGGCAAGAACCTCCATCTCCGGGTCCGCAAGCAGCGTGAACGGCAGGCCGTACTTCTCTTGGAAGCGTTTGTGCGATGCCACGGTGTCTTTGCTCACGCCAATGACCGTGGCGCCCTTCTCGCGAAACTGCGGATACATGTCGCCAAACGAGCACGCCTGGCTGGTGCAGCCGCTCGTCATGTCCTTGGGGTAGAAGTAGAGCACCACCTTCTGGCCGCGCCAGTCCGAGAGGCTCCTCATCACGCCGTCCTGGTCAGGCAAAGAAAACTCTGGCGCCTTCGTTCCGATCTCAAGCATGGCTACCTCCTCAGTTCATGTGGCTTCGTCCGCATTATCCCACAGCAAGACGTCCGGCGAATGCCTAGGAAGATGGGCGATCGTCCCGAATGATGCGCATGCTTCCCAGGTAGGTCATGGCAAAGTATCCTCCATAGACCAAAAGGATGATGGCTGCCGTGACCGCGATCCCCAATCCCGCATTCGCCGCGCCCAGGAACGAGGCATACGTCATGGTGAACCTCAGCCCAAAGACCGCGTGGAAGCAGGCAAGAAGAAGCGGGAGAAGGAAGAAGACGCCCGTCTGTGTAAGCACCGATCGAGAGATGCTCTCCTCGCTTGCCCCGAGCTTTCGGAGCGTGTTGTAGCGTCCGACGCTGTCGACGCTGTCTGATAGTCCCCGAAGGGCAAGGATTGTCCCGCTAGTCAGAAGAAACACCATGCCAATGTACAGGCCGATGATCGCATAGAGGGCACTCATGCCCACAGCGTTTCCAACAATGTCGCTCTTTGTGCTCAGGCGAAGAAAGAAGCTCGCCTGCAGGGTGCCGTCTGCCGCATCCGACTCCATCCTCTGCTCGACCGATGCGAATTCCTCGCGGCACAAGGCCTCAATCTCCTTGCGCTGCTCGTCTGTCTCCGCGCGGTAGTTACCAATGAAGAAGTCCGTGTGCGCCAGGGACTCATCAACGATGGAGTCGGGGACCACGTAGACGCCCGTATTTGAGCTTCCTGCGGAAAGGTCGATGAAACCGTCCTGGGCGCTCGGGAACTTGGAGCGCAGCGTTTGCCCAAAGAGCGTGATGGCCGGCTTCTCGCTCAATGCCCGGTTGTAAGACTCCAGGTTGTCGGTATAGTCGCAGACCAGCGCAAACTCGTCTTTTCCAAGGGATAGACCCTCACGACCGTAAAGAGCCATCAGCGCGTTGTAGTCGCTTGCCCTGACTATGGGCGCCGTGTCTCCCAGATGCAGCAGCCTCCCAACGCCTTCAAGGGGCTCGTTCGATGCCAGGGATGGGTCGGCATAGCTATGGAAGTGCACATATCCAGAGAAATGCGAGGGAAGGTCGTAGCCGTAGGTCGCATAGCGCTCGGCTATGTCATCAAAGGCGGGAGGCGCATCGCGCGAGGGAAGAACCTCCTGGCTCCTAAGCTCAAAGTCCGCCGGGCACCGATCACCGCTGACGTTGAGGCCCTGACGCAAAGAAAACGCCGTGGAGAGCATGCAGATGGTAAAGAACAGCATGAGGCAGATGAGGGTCATCGAAAAGACGACCGTGTTGATCTTGCTGCTGATTTGGCGGAACGTGAAGCTGTTTATGCCCTTGTAGTACAGGCTCTTGGCAGACATGACAACGCGCAGCATCATGCCTGACACCGACCAGATAATGACGAACGTGGCAAGGCTGCCCATGCCAATATATGCCGTGAGTGCAGCCCCCGTCAGCTTTCGGCTGTTCCAGCCAACCATGTAATACGCAAACCCGAGCAGGGCGGAGCCAAGTAAGAACAACACCGAGCAAAGGATGGGGTTCTTGGCCTTGACTTCCTCTGACTTCTGGTCTGCCTGCAGGAGTGCTATTAGCTTCGCGCGGCCGATGGCGCGTGTGTTGGAGAGCATGACAACGAGGTAGATGAGCGCAAAGAACAGGGCGGTTTTAGCAAGGGCCCCTCCTGAGAGCATGAAATGGTAATCCGCAGATCCCGCTGCCAGGAGGTTTCCCACAAGCGAGCTCATTGCCTGCGACAGCGCAATGCCAGTGGGCAGCCCAACGACAAGTGCCCCGACGCCTACGATTGCCCATTCAAGAAGCAGAAGGGTTGAGACCTTGCGGCGTCCCATGCCAAGGATCAGATAGAGGCCAAACTCCTTGCTGCGGCGCTTCATCAAGAATCTGCTCGCATATACAACCAAGAAGCCCAACACCACAACCACGAGCAG
>JAFUBJ010000537.1 GCA_017460265.1 Atopobiaceae bacterium
CGAGGAGGTCGAGGAGGGCGGACATCGCTGCGAGTACGTTGGTCCCACGGGCATCCAGTGCCGCAACATGGCCCGTCCCGGCTCGCACTTCTGTGGCATCCACGAGCAGCTGGCCTCTGCTGAGGTCTCCAACGATCCCGATTCCCTCATCTAGGCTCGCAGCCCTAGCTACTGGAAGGTTGGTTATACATGGCAAAGACACGCGTGCATGACCTCGCCAAGGAATATGGCATGACGAGCAAGGAGATGCTCGAGCATCTCCAGGCGATGAAGATTCCCGCGAAGTCCCCATCATCCACGCTCGAGGACGCCTACGTGTCCATCGTGCGCAAGAAGCTGAAGCCCATCCTCGAGGCCCGCGCCGCCGAGATCGAGGCCGCTCGCAAGGCCGAGGAGGAGGCTCGCCTTGAGGCCGAGCGCATCGCGGCCGAGAAGGCCGAGCAGGAGCGCCTCGAGGCAGAGCGCCGCCGCGAGGAGGAGCGCCGTCGTGCCGAGGAGGAGCGCCGTCGCGCCGAGGAGGCCCGTCGCAAGGAGGAAGAGGCTCGTGCCGAGGCCGAGCGCCTTCGCAAGGAGGAAGAGGAGCGCAACCGCGTCAAGGATACCACTCCCAGCTCGAAGCCGGTCTACACGAGCCTTCTCGACCAGATTGCCCAGCAGGAGGCCGTCCTCAAGCAGCAGGCTGAGGAGGCCGAGAAAGCAAAGAAGGAGGCTGCCGAGGCACGCGATGCCGAACAGCCTCGCCGTCGTCAGCCCAGGCAAGAGCGTCAGGACCGCCAGGACCGTCAGGACGGTGCGACCGAGCAGCAGCCTGCCCGCATCCGTCGTGGCAGCGGTCCCCGCATCGCGCCGGACGTAGCCGCACAGAACGCGCCGGAGCCGGAGAACAGCGGCCGTGGTGGTCGCGGCCGCAGGGGCGGACGTCGTGGCCAGGAGACCGAGGACCGCTACAGCCGCATGGCCCGCGAGGCGGAGGAGTACAACCGCGAGCACGTGCTCGCCGAGGCCCGCGCCGCCGTCCGCGCCGCTTCCGAGGAGTCCACGGGACGCCGTCGTCGTCGCAAGGAGCGTCGCCAGGAGCAGGCCGCGGCAGCTGCTGAGCAGCAGCGCATCGAACAGGCCATCGCCAACGACCAGGACCTCTCGCAGCTTGACACCGTCAAGGTCCCGCAGGGCTCGACGGTGGCCGAGCTTGCAGAGCTCCTGGGAGTTGCCGCCAACGACATCATCAAGCGCCTGTTCCTCCTGGGAACCCCGCTGACCCTTACCGAGTCCATGTCCGACGAGCTCATCGAGCTCGTTGCCGACGACCTGGGACGTGACGTCAAGGTCATGAGCAAGGAGGAGGAGAACTCCTTCACGTTCTACGACGATCCCGACAGCTTGAAGGGCCGCCCGCCGGTGGGTACCGTTATGGGCCACGTCGACCACGGCAAGACGTCGCTTCTTGACGCAATCCGTCACACCGGCGTCCAGGCTCAGGAGGCCGGCGGCATCACCCAGGCCATCGGCGCCTCTCAGGTGACCATCAACGGCCGTGTCATCACCTTCATCGACACCCCAGGTCACGAGACCTTCACGGCCATGCGTGCCCGTGGCGCCAAGGTCACCGACATCGTCATCCTCATCGTTGCTGCCGACGACGGCGTCATGCCCCAGACGGTCGAGTCGATCAACCACGCAAAGGCCGCCGGCGTTCCCATCATCGTTGCGGTCAACAAGATCGACAAGGCCGGTGCCGACCCGACGCGCGTCCGTCAGGAGCTTACGGAGTATGGCGTGATTCCCGAGGAGTGGGGCGGACAGAACATTTTCGTCGACATCTCGGCTCGCAACAAGATCGGCATCGACGACCTGCTTGAGGCGGTCCTGCTTGAGGCAGACGTGCTTGAGCTCAAGGCCAACCCCGACACCTTCGCCTCGGGCAACGTCCTTGAGGCAAAGCTTGACCGTGGCCGCGGCTCCGTCGCGACGGTGCTGGTCACGCGCGGTATGCTCCATGTTGGCGACGCACTTGTCGCGGGCATGAGCTTCGGCAAGGTCCGCGCCATGCTCGCCCACAAGGGTCGCCCCGTCAAGGAGGCCACGCCGTCCTATCCCGTCGAGATTTTGGGCCTGCAGAGCGTGCCCATGGCCGGCG
>JAFUBJ010000538.1 GCA_017460265.1 Atopobiaceae bacterium
AGACGAGTCGGCTGGGGCATCCTCTGAGTCGCTGGGGAGAAGAACGGGCTCCTCCCCTGCAGGTTCCTGCGCGCCCGACACGGCTCCTTGGCCTTCCTCGCCGAACGTATGCTCGCCTTCAAGCTGGGCGTCCTTTGTGCTGGCTGCGGCGTCTTCGCTCACGGGGGCGGCATCGGCTGGCGCCTCGCCGCCAACAACGAAATTGCCTATCTCTTTGAGAATGGGGTTGGTGTCGTCGATGATGTGGCCGTCTTGGAGGCGCACGATGCGCGTGGCATACTCCTCGGCGAGCTCAGGATTGTGCGTCACCATGATGACCAGGCGCTCGTCGGCAATCTCCTTCAAAAGGTCCATCACCTGGATGCCGGTCTCGGTGTCGAGGGCTCCCGTCGGCTCGTCGGCGAGCACGATGTCGGGGTCGTTCACCAGGGCTCGGGCGATGGCCACGCGCTGCATCTGACCGCCGGACAGCTGCGCCGGGCGCTTGTTCACATGGTCGCCCAGCCCCACGCGCTCGAGCGCCGCGCGGGCACGGTCCTTCCGCTCGGAGCGGCTGATGCCCGCCAGCGTCAGCGCCAGCTCGACATTGGAGAGCACCGTCTGATGTGGAATGAGGTTGTAGCTCTGGAAGATGAAGCCGATGCGGTGGTTGCGGTAGGTGTCCCAGTCCTTGTCGCTGTAGTCCTTGGTCGAGATGCCGTTGATGACGATGTCGCCCGAGTCGGCATGGTCGAGGCCGCCCAGGATGTTGAGCATGGTGGTCTTGCCCGATCCCGAGGCGCCCAGCACGGCAACAAACTCGTTGTCGCGGAAGGCCACGCTGACGTCGTCGAGCGCGACCTGCGTGAAGCCCGCCGTCACGTATGCCTTGCGAATGTTCTTGAGCTCAAGCATGTACTTGGCCTTTCAGCAATGGATTGTATGCAATTGAGCATACCCAATCCGCAAGGTACCTAATGGTATCTCCCGACTGTCACACGGCCCATCCACACTTGCGGGGCTGCAAACTGGAGGAGCGATGCCCTTTTGGTTCGCCTTGGGGAGGCATATCCTAGTGGTCCATCTCAAAAATTGCGTAAAAGTTGTGATGCCAAAGAGAACTGTCACCCAAAGGTCGCTGCAAAAGCGCTGGTAGATGACTTGCGAATGGTTCTCGCGCCCAGTTCACATCAAAACTTTTTCGCACTATTCGCAACAAGCACACCAGACCGTTGCCCTCACACCACGCAACGAGAGGAACTCACGCAACGGAAAGCAGCGCGTTCAGGCTGGCCACACCATCGCTCGCGCCGGCGGCAATCGTGCCGCCATGCCGCTCCGCGACCGACCTCAACACCCCAAGCTGGGAAGAGCTGGGAGCATCGCCCTCCCACTCCACATGGACCACGGCCATCTGGCCGCGCCGACGAACCGTCAAATCCACGCCCTTCGACCCCGCCTCACGGGCGCAGCCAATCGCCACATCGAGCATGCCGCCCACCAGCCCGTAGACGTCAGCAGGAGGAAAGCCCGAGAGCGCAGACCCGTCCGCCATGCACATGAGCTCGATTCCCTCGCGCTGGCAGAGCAGCGCACGTTCGGTGACCGCCGTGTCGAGCGCCTCGCAACCAGTCCTCACCACCAAGTCGTACACATCCATCTCGCGCGCGACCTCGGCCATAAGTGACCTGCCCAGCGGGGCCTCGCTTCCCGCCTCAAGGCTTCGAAGCACCTGATGGCGCATGTCATGGACACGCGCATTGACCGCCGCGAAGGTCTCGCGCGAAAGCGCATACTGCCGTTCGCGCTCCTCGGTCAAGGCACGCAGCGTCGCCACCTCGGAGCGCAGGCGCCAGCTAAAGAGCAGCTCGTAGCTCACGGAGAGAAAGAACACGCACACGGATCCATGCATAATGCGAAGGGTCGCGAGCGCCGGCAGCAAGACGCCCTCGGCAGTCAGGCTCTAGATAACCACATCGAGGCCAATCACCAGACACAGAAAAAACAGCAGCATGCCCAGCATACGGCGGTCCTTCACCTCGTACGCGCCGTCCTTCCAAAGACGCCTCACCAGGAGCAGACAACATGCCGCAACGACAACCGCACATCC